>CAYVVK010000053.1:0-9138 GCA_964454855.1 uncultured Phaeodactylibacter sp.
TTGAGCCAGGGCAGGGCCTGGCCGTTGAGCTTCCAGGCGATGAGCGACTCGGGCTCCATGGCCTTGCTGATGGGCACGCCTCGGGAGATAGGCTCCTTTGACGGGTCGCCGCTGGGGTGGGTATCTTTTCCGTAATAGCCGATGTACACGGCATCACTTTTCAGGCCTGTGGCCTGCAGCACATCGCGCAGGCGCACGCCCGTCCAGGCCGCACAACCTACCGCGCCTACCGACCACTGATTGCCTTTGGCCGGGGGGTTGAACTCTTTGCGGCCGTTGCCGCCACACTCCAGGGCCAGCTGCAGGGTAACTGTCTCAAACTGCTGCCGCAGTTCGCTTAGGGTGAATACTTTTTTCTGACGGGCGGATTCTCCCTCGATAGTGAGTGTCCAGGTATCGGGGTCGATACTTTTCTGCTCGGGAGGGATACCATTGTTGCGCACGAAGAAGAGTTCGGCGGGAGTAAGGGCATCATCCAGCAGGTGGGCCGGCGTTTCGGCATTTACCGGCCGGTCGTTGAGGACGATCAGCTCCGGATGCTTGCCGGGCAGGGCGAATGGCTCGTCCGAATACGCGAGGCCGGCAGGGATCAGGCCTTCCGGAAAATGTTCTGCAAAAACCATCTCTGCGCCCAGAGCCAGGCTCATGGCCGCCAGGGCGCTTTTCTGCAGGAAGCCGCGGCGCGTCAGCGGGTTGGTACTGCGGCCCCAGAGCAGGCGGTCGGCCTCTTTGGGGTTTTTAGCGTAGAGTTTGTGGATGCCGATCTTCATTTTTTTGGTGTAATGCCGCTAGGCGGCTGTAGTCCGCCCAGCGGCTAGGTATTGCGGTATTGCGGTATTACGGTATTACGGTTTCACGGATCACGGATCACCCTCCTTCGCTCCTACGGGAGCCAAGGAGGGCGAATCGAATCACGGCCTGCGTGCACAAGGCCGCCCCGCAGCGCAACCCAGCTGCCAGTCGAATATTCCCTGTAGCAGCACGAAGCCGCCCAGGGCCAGAACGGCCCATTCGCCGGAATAGAAAAAGAAGTCGCCCATACAGAACAGGCCGAAGGCCAGTTGCAGGAGGCGCACGGTATGCCAGGACTGCCGTTGCAACCAGTTGGGCCGGCTTTGAGTGGCCTGGGTATTGGAATCTGGTATTTTAACCATGGTAAAGTTCCTTTTTTTCCTTTTTCTTAATTTGGCTATATATTGGCGCCAAATCAAATGATATGCCGGCACAATCACAGTGATGGCGATCACTTTAGAACGGCGCGCTTCCCCTTTTCCCGGCAATAGAGCGAAAAGATCGACAATTCAGTACTAAAATACAATTTACCGAAATGCCAACTTCCGATATTTCTTCCCGCCCGACAATAGTGGTGCTCGATGGTTATACCCTCAACCCCGGCGACCTCAGCTGGGCCAGGTTTCGCGAACTGGGCGAGGTGAGCGTATACGATCACACGCCGCCCGATCAGATAGCGGAGCGGGCGGCGGCGGCGGAGATCATTCTTGCCAATAAAGTGGTGCTGGACGAAGCGCAGTTGAAAAAGCTGCCCAAGCTGAAATGCATCTGTGTCACGGCCAGCGGTTATAACAACATCGCGCGGGAAGCCTGCCGGGAACGCAATATACCGGTCTGTAATGCGGTAGGTTATGGCACAGATTCCGTGGCTCAGCATACCTTCGCCCTGCTGCTGGCCCTCACCAACCAGGTGGAGTCACATAACGACAGCGTAGAGGCCGGCCGCTGGGCGGAAAACCGCGACTTCTGCTACACCCTGGGCAGCATACCCGAACTGGCGGACAAAGTGATGGGCATCTATGGCCTGGGCAACATCGGCAATAAAGTGGCGGATATCGCCCTGGCCTTCGGCATGGAGGTGCTGGCCACCCATAAGCATCCCGAGCGGGATGCCCGTCCCGGGGTTGCTTTCGTCCCTTTGCAAACCCTGTTCGAACTGAGCGATGTGGTCAGCCTGCACGCTCCCCTTACCGATGAGAACAAGGAAATCGTCAACACCGATTTGCTGAGCCGCATGAAACCTACCGCCTACCTGATCAACACGGGCAGGGGAGGGCTCATCTGCGAAGCAGATCTGGAAGCCGCGCTGGAAGCAAAACAACTGGCCGGCGCCGCGCTGGACGTGCTGGCTGAAGAACCTCCCAGGCAGGGCAATGTCCTGATCGGCGCGCCCAATTGCCTGATCACCCCGCACATGGCCTGGGCGGCCAAAGAAGCCCGCGAGCGCCTGCTGGACATCACGCTGGAGAACATAAAAGCATTTCTGAGGGGAGAACCTCAGAATGTGGTGAATTGATGGGGAGCCGGAAGGCCCTTCGTGCCGCGATCCTCTCGTCGAGAGCCGAATGGCAGGATCGCAAGGCTGAAGGTGAGCCTGCGGGCCGGAAGTTGGATAGCCGAAGGCAAAAACGGACATCTGAGTGCTTAAACGGTGGGCTGTACATGGAAAAAAAGGCAGATCCAGGCATAGCCGATGTACTCCGTCAGCCACTTCACAATAGTGCGGTTTGTGATCGGACAGGGAAGGCGGAGCGGAGCGGCCCGTCCCGGCGCTCCTTTTTTCTAATCCTGAAGCCCTACTGCCTCAGCAGGATTCCCTCCTGCACCACCACCCGCCCCTTGTAGCTGATGGTGGCGAAGTACATCCCAGCCGGTATTTGAGGCAATGGCGCCCTTTGCTCTCTGAGGGCTGGCCTTAGGGCATGCTGCGCCATTTTGGAGCCACCGCTATTAAAAACAGCGATTTCCATAGCCGGCATATCATCCTCTCCGTCCCAGCGGATGAGGATCTCCCGTTGAGCAGGTTCCCATTGTATGGAGATGGGGAAATTAGTGAGGGGGTTATCAGTGCTATTAACCAGTTTATAATCGTGCTCCATCCAGCCGATGCCGCCTTCAGGCAGGAGGTTGTTGTCAAAATCGAAGAAGGTGGCGTGTTCCTGATGTGAGCCCTGCCCCCAGGGGGTGTAACAGGGGGAGGATACCCAGGCGGGCTCCCAGTACACGACTCCTCGGCCGCCCCTGGCCATTACTTCCTGCGTCAAATCGATGAGCCACTGTTTCTGCATTTCCGGGCTGATGGGCAGGTAGTCGGGATGGCCTTCGGAGATGATGTTCTGGGCATCGTCGTTGTGGCCCGTGGTCCAGATGTAGCCGGTTTCAAAAACCATGACTTCGTAGCCGGGATAGCGGCTGCGCAGCTCGGCGATGATCTGCCCGGTTTCCTGTATGGTGGTGGGCTGATGCCAGGCCCAGTAGTAGGAGAGGCCCATGATGTCGAAGTCGGTTACCCCATTTTCAATGAACTGTTCATAGAACCAGAGGGCGGGGGAGGGGCCGGCGACATGCAGGGCGACCTGTATTTTTTGGGCTGTCACATTTTCCACTTCCCGCACCGCCTGTATGGCGGTATTGAACAGCTGGGCGTTTCGTTCCCAGTCGAGCACCCAGCCGGCCTCATTTTCTTCATAGGAGAGGAGGATGCCTTTATTGGTTTCATTACCCACTTGCACCATTTCCGGCAGCAGGCCCTCCTGATGGAGCTCCATCAGTGTAGAGTAGGTGTAGTGGTAGAGCGAATCTTTCAGCAGCGGCAAGTCATTGGTAATATGTTGCCAGGCGGCGGGTGCCCACTGCCGGGAAGGGTCGGCCCAGAAGTCGGAAAAGTGAAAGTCCAGCAGTACCTGCATGCCGGCCTCTCTGGCCCTGCCAATGCTACGTTTCACATCGGGCAGGTTGGAGTATCGCTGTCCCTGGTTGAGCGTATCGTACCAGGAGGGGGTGTGCCAGAGGCGGAGCCGCGCCAGGCCGCAGTTGTGGCCGGCGAAGGTTTCGTAGGGGTCTTGGGGCACATTATTTTCCCGGTACACCACCCCGCAGTCTTCCATTTCATTGACGTAGGAAAGGTCGGCGCCGAAGAGGAAATCCTGGGCGGAAGTGGTGAGGGAGGATAGCAGGAAGAGGGTAAGTATAAGAAAACGCGGCATGGTGAAGTGGTTGGTTGACTGCCGCCCAGCGGCTGGATGATCGATTGAGGCAGGCAGGGGTTGATCGGGTTGGTGGGAACATCATTTTTTTCCTGCCAACCCAATCAACGAATCACGCCTGCCTTCCGCCTCCGCCGGACGTAGCCGGCTATGGCGGCCGGAGTCCGAAGCCTCGGCGCAGGCAGGGATCACGAATTCTCCAGAGGGGGGATTCGCAGCACCTGTCCCGGGTAGATCAGGTCCGGGTCTTTCAGCATGGGCTTATTGGCCTCAAAGATAACGGGATACTTCATGGCGTCGCCGTAGAATTTCTTGGCGATCTTGGAGAGCGAGTCTCCTTTTTTCACTTCGTAGAATTCTGCTTCCGCTTCCGGTTTGACCACTTTCAGGCGGTCATCCACGGCGGCTATGCCTTCGATATTACCCAGCGCGAGGATCACCTTTTCGCGGTCGGCCTGAGATTCCACTTCGCCGAAGACGGTAGCGGTGTCACCTTTCAGGGTGACGTCGAGGTCTTTGACGTCCAGCCCCAGGCCTTCTATTGCACTTTTCAGAAGAGCGGCCCTTTGCCGGTCCAGTGTGTCAGCTGCCACCTTGGTATTAGGGGCGGATTCCGTGATCTTGGAGGCTTTATTCGAGCTATCGAATAATTTAGCGCCTGCATTTTTTAAAAAAGAAAATAATCCCATTGGTTTTGGTTTTGATAAAACAATAATGTGAGCAGTGAAGAAGGAAGTACAAAACAAAGCAGCTTTCGTACAAAAGCCATTTCACTGCTCATTATTTTTTCTTTACAGATGTTACAATTTTTGTGCTACAGCATTTAATTTGTGACAGGGTAATTTTTGTATTTTTTTGTATTTTTTGAATAAATGGCTCATTTTCAGTGTATAGAGTGGCTGGAAAGTAGTTTTTCTGTTATTGGTAAAATGGTATTGTGTTTACGTAGGGCAAGTGTTTTGTTCACGAAATATGTCACTTTTTTCACAGATCTTTCAAAAAAAATTTGGAAGGTTGGGGAAAATTATGTTACATTTGGGTACTACCAATAATTTTCTTCACTCTATCAGAGAGAGCGCGTTAGTGAGAGGCCCCAACATCCTCTGTTGGGGCTTTTTTTATTGCTCCCGCCCGGGGAGTGGTATTTTTATGAAAAAGGTAGTTCCTTGGCCTTCGCTGCTTTTGAAACTGATATCTCCCTTCAAAAGTTCGAGATAACGCTTAACGATGTTGAGCCCCAGGCCTGTGCCCTGAATGTTGACGGCATTGGCCGCCCGGAAGAAGCGGCTGAAGAGGTGCTTCTGGTCCGATTCGGGAATGCCGATCCCTTCGTCGCGTATGGATCCCTTGATCGTGCCGTTTTCCAGGCGCATGCTGAAGTGGACGGTACTGCCTTCGCCGGAATATTTGATGGCATTGGAAAGCAGGTTGATGAAAATATTCTTGAGTAGTTTTTTATCGAGCACCACTTCTTCATCCAGCTTTTCGAACTGAGTGCCGATCTTCTGGCCGGGCTTGAGCAGGCTTTGCATGTCGTCGCTGGCCTCTTCCGCCAGTTCATGCAGGTTAAAAGGCACCGGCTGCATATGGATCTTTCCTTCCTCCAGTTTACTCAGAGAGAGGAAGTCGCCGAGTATGCCGGTGAGGTTGGCCACCGCTGATTTGATGCGCCGCAGGTGTTTTTCCCTTTTCTCCTGTTGCTGGCCTTCGGTATACAGGCCGATGAGCTCGGAGGAAGAGGCGATGGTGGTAAGAGGCGTGCGGAATTCGTGCGAGGCCATTGATACGAAGCGGGATTTGAGTTCGTTGAGCTCTTTTTCTCTTTCCAGGGATTTCCGGAGTTCTTCTTCGTTCTGGCGCAGTGCGGCCTCGGCGGCCTTTCTTTCCTTGATCTCCCGTTCCAGCTTGGTGTTGGACTGCAGGAGTTTATTGACCACTTCCGTCAACTTTTCGGTGCGTTCTTCTACTTTTTGTTCCAGCTCCTTATTGAGCTTGAGGATCTGAGCTTCGGCCTGCTTTTGTTCGGTGAGGTCGTGGATGACTCCGGCGAAGAGCACCCGGCCTTCCTGTTCGACGCGGCTGACCCCCAGCTTGAAGGGGAAGAGCTGTCCGTTTTTACGGCGCCCTTCCACTTCGCGGCCGATGCCGATGATCTTCTCCACGCCGGTTTTGCGGTAATTGTCGATATAGGTATCGTGCTGGCTGTGGTGGGGTTCGGGCATCAGCATACGTACGTTCTGCCCCACGATTTCGTTGGCGGAATAGCCAAAGAGCCGGGTGGTGGCCTCGTTGGCCATCTGTATGATGCCTCTTTCGTTGATGATGATGATGCCATCTACGGCGGTGCTGATGATGGCTTCCAGAGTCCGCTGGCTGTCGCGCAGTTCAAGCGCGGAGCGGCGGCCCGAAGTGATGTCTTTAAACAGCAGCAGGATGAGGGTATTGTTCAGGGCGGGGATCAGGGTGGTGGCCACTTCCAGGCACTTTTTCTTCCCGTCTACGGTAAGGGCGTTGATCTCGAATTCATTGCGTTCTTCGCGGGGCATGCCGCTTAGCTTTTTTTCCAGAGAGCCGAAGGGCTGGCGGGGTTCGGGCTGTATGGAGAACGGCCCCTGGCTGAGGAATTGCCGCTCCTCCCCGGCGCCGAACATCTCGAGCAGTTCCTGGTTGCATTTCAGCGCGCGGTGCTGGGCCAGGCTGTACACCAGTATGCCTACGGGCATCCACTCGAACATATGGGTGTACAATTCCAGGCTCTGGGTAATGGATGACTTCTGGTGGAGGAGCAGGAAAAAAGCCTCTTCTTCCTGCTGCCAGCCTTTACGAATGTTATAGGACAGGGCGATGGCGTCTCCATTCCTGTGCCGGCCCTTGGCATGGCCCTGGTTATTATCCGGAGAGAGAGATTCCGGAAGGAGAAATTCGGGGAAAAGTTCCTCCAGCACGGCCTCTTTCAGTTCTTCCTTTCGGTAGCCGAACAGGTTGGCGCCGGCCTTGTCGGCAGAAAGTATCCTTCCGTCGGCCCGGACTACAAATAATCCATTAATGTGCCGGTTCAGAAAGTTTTCGAAGTCGAATCCGGAATCCAGCAGATTGATGATCTCTTCGGTAGATTTCATAGCAGCTAAGGCGCTTGGTTTTTTGCTATTTTTGATAATATACGTAAAAATAAGTATCCGGGCGCGTTTTTTGTACAGCCGGGCAGCCCTGTTTTTTGGGCCCCCTTCACCAGCAGGCTGATAAAACTCAGAATACTGCCTGATAAATATCATTTAACGGGTTTGCCGAAAAGGTGCACTTTCGCATTATTACTGTAGAAAAGCCGTAGAAGATATGATCAGGATTCAAATATTGGGACTGGGCAATAGCAAGCACCGGCAGCTGAGCAGCAACCTGCATCTGGCTATCGAAAGCGCTGGCCTGCCCGCAGAGGTGGTACAAATTACCGAGGTGGATGAGATCCTGGGTTTTAAAGTCCATTCTATTCCCGCTATCGTTCTGGAAGAGAAGGTCGTCTTTGAGGATGGGCATTCGCCCACGCCTTCGGTAGAAGAGCTCCGGAAGCTGCTGGCATCTATGGCCGTAGCTCAATAGATAAGTGAATCGCGTCGCTCTCCTCCTCCTTTTTTTCCACAAATTTATCGTTCCCCTTCCTTTTGATGTTCGCCGCTCAGAATGGACTTCAGGTCCGCCGGGGAATAATTGACGGACTTCAGCGTCTTGTGGTCCGTGCTGCGGTACACCAGATACCGCCCTTCTTCTTCGACGATGTAACTGTCAAAACCGCGTTCCTCCTTATAGTATTTCCGGGTGGCCTCCGCTTCCTCCCGCGAATCGCAGGCCTTGCTCATATTGGAACGCTGCACTTCGTCAAACAGGGCTTTGAACTTTTCTCCCAGCCCGAACTCCAGTACGGCGCCGGAAAGCACGTACTGAAGGTCGCAAAGGGCATCGGCTACTTCTACAATGTCCTTATCTGCTATGGCGGCCTGTAGTTCCCTGAGTTCCTCCGCCAGCAGGGCCACCCGCAGCCGGCAGCGCTCTTCCGGAGGAATGGCCGGTTCCGCCAGAATGGGGTGCTTGAAGGTGCGGTGAAAGGCAGCCACCTGCCTGAGCGCGTCCAGTTTTTCCATAAAATTGTAAATTTTTTGGGCTTGTAAAGGTAGGTAATATTCTCCGGATGAAAAGAAGCCTTAGTTTTTTCATTTTTTCCATATACTTTTGCAGCGCTTTTGGGCAATTTTTTTCATTAAACAACAGGCAAAATTGGCAGCAACCAACCGCTACTTCGACCTCATTGACCAGACCTTCTATTTTCCACAGGAAGGCTTTGACATGGAGGATGGTTACCTGGTTTTCAATGGAGTACCGCTCATCCACCTGATCCGTAAATACGGGACGCCCTTAAAATTGACTTATCTTCCTAAAATAGGCTCCCAGATCAAGAAGGCCCGCAATATGTTCACCCGGGCCATGAAATCCATGGGGTATCGCGGGAAATACCATTACTGCTACTGTACCAAGAGCAGCCACTTCAGCTATGTCATCAACGAAGGGCTGCGGCATGGCGTCCAGTTGGAAACTTCTTCGGCCTTCGATATCGACCTCATCCGCCGCCTGCACAAGAAAGGCAAGCTCAACAAGGAGATCATCGTGGTGTGCAATGGCTTCAAAACGCCGGATTACCTGCAGAAGATCGCCGCCCTGATCAACGACGGCTTCGAAAATGTGATCCCCGTTTGTGATAATATGCACGAGGTGGAATTCTACGAGAAGTACATCAAAGGAGAGTGTAAGATCGGCATCCGGGTAGCTACTGAAGAGGAGCCCAACTTTGAGTTCTATACCTCCCGCCTGGGTATCCGCAATGCGGATGTGATGAAGTTCTTCCACGAAAAGATCAAGGACAACCCCAAGTTCAAACTCGAGATGCTCCACTTCTTCGTGGATACGGGCATTAAGGATACCCTCTATTACTGGGGCGAGCTCAAGAAGGCCATCAAGCTGTACTGCGAGCTCAAACGGCACAGCCCCGACCTCAAGTCCTTCAATATCGGTGGAGGCATGCCCATCCGCAACTCCCTGGGCTTTGAATTCGACTACAAATACATGGTCAAGGAGATCGTCAGCCTCATTCTGC
>CAYVVK010000053.1:9148-16800 GCA_964454855.1 uncultured Phaeodactylibacter sp.
CTGCAGGCCTGCGAAGAAGAGGAGATCCCCGAACCCGACATCTTCACCGAATTCGGCAAGTACACCGTGGGGGAAAGCGGGGCCACCATCTTTTCCGT
The DNA here is from genome assembly GCA_964454855.1 of uncultured Phaeodactylibacter sp. Classification (GTDB taxonomy): domain Bacteria; phylum Bacteroidota; class Bacteroidia; order Chitinophagales; family Saprospiraceae; genus CAYVVK01. The sequence goes on from CAYVVK010000053.1 coordinate 9,247, forward strand.
GCTGGCCCAGAAACAACAAAATGATGCCGAGACCTGGTACATGATCGACAACTCCCTCATGACCACCCTGCCCGACACCTGGGGCATAGGCGAGCGCTTCATCCTGCTGCCCATCAACAAATGGCACAACGATTACCGCCGCGTCAACATCGGAGGGCTCAGCTGCGACAATTCCGACTACTACAATTCCGAAGTGCACGAGAGCCAGGTCTACCTCCCGGCCTATGACTCCGCCAAGGAAGAGGAACCGCTTTATCTAGGCTTCTTCCATACCGGAGCCTACCAGGATGCCATCAGCGGCTATGGCGGGATCAAACACTGCCTCATCCCCGCCCCCAAGCATGTCATCATCTATAAGAATGCCGAGGGAAATATCGTCGATAAGGTCTATCAGCCCGAGCAGTCTGCCGAGGAAATGCTGAGGATATTGGGGTATTGAGGTGTTGGCTCACCTACGCCCAGATAGCCATCGGGACGGCGGGCAGGGGTGTTGAGGGCCGATACACACTATCTCCGCAATTGTATAAAACCTGACGTTTGTCGGTGAGGGGAATTATACAGGGAATCCGTACTTTGGAAGAGTTCTTCCTCCATTCATCACTTTGGACTGTTATAACCACCGGGCTATGGAATTTTGGTACTCTCTGCTTTTCGCTCTGCTGGCGACAGCCTTCCTATTACCCCGGGAAGCGGATGCCCAGCGCTCCCGCCGCCCCATAAAGCAGCGCTTCCATGCCGGGCTGCTGTTCGGCGCCAACCTCTCTCAGGTAGACGGCGATCAGTACAACGGCTTCGACAAAGGCAACCTGCAGTTTGGCGTCACTGCCACGGCAGTGCTGACCCGTCAGGCGGAGATCGGCATAGAATTGCTGTATATAGGCAAAGGCAGCATGACGGAAACGGGCCGCACAGGGGTCATTGGAGAGAAAAACCGCAATATGGACCTCAACTATATGGAGGTGCCCGTTTACTTTAGCTATAAGATGAAGGAGGAAGCGCCTTTCAGCTTTGTGGAAGCAGGGGTGTCTTACGGCAGAATGATCAGCTCAGAGGTGACCGAGCCGAGCGTGCCCGGGGATGGCCTGCGCTTTCAGGCTCTGGAGGAATCGTTCAACCGCAACGAGCTGTCTCTTCTTTTTTCCTACGGCTATCAGGTTTCCAAACCCCTGGGCTTCAAGTTCCGCTTCGGCATCGCCCTGTCGGAGTATTACCACAATCCCACACCGCAGGAAGAGCGTACGCTGGCCAGCTTTTTCACTGGCGGCGAGGACAAGCGCGTCGACTTTCTGCGTAATTACTACATGTCGCTGTCCGGTTTTTACCGGTTTTAGGGTAGTTTTCAACGCGCAGAGGGCGGTGATCAGTAAGGCCGTCCCCGTCGCCGCAGATATACCGCCCGCCAGATTACTTTCTTTGGGAATCTTGTATAATTTAGCAGCCGAATATATCCTGTGCTCAAAAAACCGGATTTCATGCGACGAATTAGCTTTCTGCTCGGGGAATGGCGCCATTCCATATTTACCCTGCTGAACTTCGGGAAGGCTTCATGCCTCCTGCCCGGAACCATAAACCTCAAACCTCAAGCCTCCAACCTCTCCCTCGGCTTCCTGCTCCTGATTTTTCTGGTACTGAGCGCCCCGCAAAGGGGAGCCGGCCAGGGCAGCGGCCTGCCGCTGGGCAGTATGGCCTACCCCATACTCGACCGCCTGGAGATCAAAACCGGCCTGCCTACCCCTTACCATTCCTCTCTGAAATATTATCAGCGGGGGGATGTAGCAGCCTACGCCATGCAGATAGACACCGCCCTGATCAGCCTGTCGGTGGAGGACCGCCGCGACCTGTACTACCTGTTTCGGGAGAACAACGAGTGGCTGGTAACGGCCCGCTATCCCAGCAGCATCGGCGGGCCGCGCGAACTGATCTATTCCGATACCCTGATGACCCAGATCGAGGCCAGCCTGCAGAATCCCCGCTACGTTATGCGGGAGAAACCCTATCTGGGCTTTCTGTATCCCACTCCCGCCAATATGGTGGAGGTGAACGAAAAGTTCTTTCACCTGCGCGCCAACCCCATCCTCAACCTCAAGCTGGCTGCTGCCCAGAACGATGACGAGCTGGTCTTCACCAACCTGCGGGGCATGGAGCTGCGCGCCGGTATCGACGACCGCGTTTACGTCTACCTCAATATCCTGGAAACACAGGCCCGCTTTGCCGATTACGTTAACCGGCGCATTGAGCAGGACGAGGCCATTCCCGGCGCGGGGAAGTTCAAAGATTACCGCAGCGAGATCTTTGATATCACCGATGGATATGACTTCCTCAACGGGCAGGGCTACCTGGCCTTCAACCTCACCCGTCATGTCGGCCTGCAGTTCGGCTACGGCCGCAATTTCATTGGCAACGGTTACCGCTCCCTGATGCTTTCCGACTTTGCGAACAACTACCTTTACCTGAAAGCCAACTGGAAGGTGGGGAAACTGCACTATCAGAACATCTTTGCCGAGCTGGCCACCCAGTCGAGCCAAAACTTTCCTTCCAATCAGGTGCTGCCGCAGAAGTACATGGCGGGCCACTACCTCAGCTTTCAGGCCTTGCCTAACCTCAGCTTCGGCATTTTTGAAAGCATCGTCTTCAGCCGGGACGATAGCGGCTTCGAGCTGCAGTACCTCAACCCGGTCATTCTGTACCGCGTGGTGGAGCAGGGCCTGAACAGCCCCGACAATGTGCTGATCGGGCTGGATGCCAAGTGGAATTTCCTCAACCGCTTTCAGCTCTACGGCCAGCTGGTGTTCGACGAGTTCAAGTTCGATGAGCTCCTGCTGGAGCGGCGTGGCTGGTGGGCCAACAAGTTCGGCATTCAGGGCGGCCTCAAGTATATCAATGCCTTCGGGATAGAGCATCTCGACCTGCAGGGAGAGTTTAACCTGGCGCGGCCCTATACCTATACCCATACCGACAGCACTTCCGGTTATACCCATTACAACCAACCCATGGCCCATCCACTGGGGGCCAATTTTCAGGAATTCCTCGTCACTGCCCGCTTCCAGCCCTTTAAAAAGGTGCTGCTGGAAGGCCGTTTCATACAGGCCCGCTTCGGAGAGGACCCGGAAGGGCTGAACTGGGGCAATAACCTGCTGCTAAGCTCCGACAGCCGCATCCAGGAATTCGGCAATGCCATCGGCCAGGGCATTACCGCCGATACCCGCCTGATTGGGCTGGACGCCACCTACATCCTGGCGCACAACGTTTTTCTGGACCTGCACTACTTCTACCGCAATAAGGACAGTGAGGAGGATGCACTGGATATGAGGACCCAGTATTTTGGCGGTGGGGTGCGTGTAAATATCGGGCGGCAAAGGATGGACTTTTAAGGCAGATCGAGCAAATATTGCTCTTTTTCTGTTATACGGGTAAAAAAAACCGAGTAATGGCAGAAAAGGACTATCCACGTATTTCCGACTACGGCCTGATCGGCAACCTCCATACCACCGCGCTGGTCTCCCGGCATGGGGCCATAGACTATATGCCCTTCACCCGTTTCGATTCGCCGACCATCTTTGCTGCTTTGCTGGACCGCGAGAAAGGCGGCTGTTTCAGCATTTCTCCGGAGGATGGAGAAATGCGAATCAACCAGCTTTACCTGCCCGACACAGCCATTCTGCTGACCCGCTTCCTGTCGGATACCGGTATGGCGGAGCTGACGGATTTCATGCCGGTAAAGGAGCGTGAAGAAGTATGCTCGGTAGTGCGCATCCTGCGCGTGATCAAGGGGAAGCTGAAGTTTAAGCTTAGCTGTACCCCCCGCTTCGATTATGCGCGCGAGATGCCGGAGTTCCAACAGGAAGATGAACATACCGTCGTGATGAAAGGCAGCAATGGCCTGGTGGTGCGGCTGCGCTCGGAAACGCCCTTATCGATCGAAGGCGATGGGGTAGAGGCTGGCTTTGAAATTTCAGAAGGGGACAAGCTGGTATTCGTCATGGAGGCCTTGTCATCCACTGATGCCGAATCTTCTCACTCGCTGGCCTATTACGATGAGCAGGCCTTTCCCGAGACACTCAAGTTCTGGGAAGACTGGATCGACCAGATGGAATACATAGGCCGCTGGGAGGAGGTCGTCCGGCGTTCTCTGATCACCCTGAAACTGATGACCTCTTACCGCTATGGCTCCACTATCGCGGCGGCTACTTTCGGCTTGCCCGAAAGTATTGGGGGCGAGCGCAACTGGGATTACCGCTACACCTGGATACGGGATGCTGCCTTTTCCATGTACGCCCTGGTGCGGCTCGGCTTCCGGGAAGAGGCCGGCTCTTTTGTCAGGTGGATCATAGACCGCTGCAACGAAGTGGAAAATTCCGCCAAACTGCAGTTGATGTACGCCGTGGATGGCAATGCTGAACTGGAGGAAAAGACACTGGATCATCTCGAAGGGTACCGTGGCAGTAAACCGGTGCGCATTGGCAATGCCGCTTCCCAGCAATTTCAGCTGGATGTGTACGGAGAGCTTATCGATACCATTTACCTCTATAACCGGCACGATGATTCCATTACCTTCGATTTTTGGAAGAGTATTCGCGAGATCGTCAATTTCGTCTGTGAGAACTGGAGGCGCAAAGACCATGGCATCTGGGAGATCAGGGGCGAAAAACGCGAGTTCCTCCACTCTAAGCTGATGTGCTGGGTGGCCATTGACCGGGGCATGCGCATTGCGGAGGACCGTGCCTTTCCCGCTCCGCTGGAGCGCTGGCGGAAAACCCGGGACGAGGTCTATGAAGACATTTTTGAAAATTACTGGAGTGAAGACAAACAGGCCTTCGTGCAGTACCGCGGCTCGGAGGTGCTGGATGCCTCCGCTCTGCTCATCCCGCTCGTCCGCCTGCTCAGCCCCCACGAAGCGCGATGGAGGTCTACCCTCAGGGCCATAGAAGAGGAACTGGTGACCGATACGCTGGTGTACCGTTACAAACTGGACAAGGGAGCCACGGATGGCCTGGAAGGAGAGGAAGAGACCTTTACCATGTGTTCGTTCTGGTACATTGAGAACCTGGCCAAGGCCGGCCAGGTAGATAAGGCCCGCCTGTATTTCGAAAAAATGCTGGGTTACGCCAACCACCTGGGCCTTTTCTCCGAGATGATCGCGCTCAACGGCGAGCAGGTAGGCAACTTCCCACAGGCTTTTACCCACCTGGCCTTGGTCAGTGCCGCCATACAGCTCAACCACGTCATGGAAAACGGCCGCTAATGATAGCCTACATTAACTTTATGTAAAATATGCAGTATCTCTGGCAAAGTCTGGCAAGAGGTTTTTATCTTGAAGTCTCGTCAATAATTCTTTGCTACTATGAGTTCCTACTACAAGCTGATCAACGGCAGGCGCTACGACCGTCAGTTACTGGAAAAAGCACAGTCCCTTACCGAGGGCAGGGGAGATGGCCGCATCTCCCTGGCGGATGCCAGGGCACTGCTGGAGGCCGTGCAGGACGGCCGCGGCATTACAGAGGTGGAGAAGCAGACGCTGGCCTATCTGCTTCAGCATTTCAACTGGACGGATAAGGCCGAAGAATGGTTCTCCGGGCAACTGCAGCTGCCTTCCTTCCGCGAACAGCTGGAGCACATCATACTGGAAGAATTCCACCTGCTGCGCCTGCGCCTGCAGCTCGATGAAGAAGAGCTCCGCCGGCAAACAGCACTTCCCCTCAACGCCATTTCCCCGGGCGATGCCCTGCGTGCGGCTCTGGCGAGCTTCCTCGAGGACGGGGAGTCCCCCGAATCTCCCCGCCGCCTGGCCATGAACATCTACGAACTTTGGCCAGGAGAGGTGCCCCATGCCGAAGCGCTTCTCGACAGCAGGCTGCGAGAGCATATGGACGCCGGCGAGATCCGGCTCCTCCCGGCATACGAGACCCTGAACGAAGACGATATCGATTTCAACCCCCCGGCAGAAGGCGAACCCTCCGCCGAAAACTGGATCTTCGGCCTTTCATTGCCCGAACTGTCCGATCACTACTTCTGGGCTATCGTGGACAGAAGGGGGCAAAACCCAAGCTACAATTACGGGTTTAACTGAGGATGAAATAAGTGGGTCGGATAGTATTAGTTTTATACCTTTTATTATTTCGCATAAGGTAAACAGTATTTACTTCAAAAGCAAAATTTCGTGAATCCCTCCTCTTTCTAAAAGGATCTATAAAAAGTTCTAGTGATACAAGTCCTATAAAATTTTGCCTTAGAAGGCAAATTACTATAATGATGAATTGTTGCGGCTACATTAAATATGTTCGTTCGCTGGGGTCCGTGAGGTATTGCGCCTTCACCCGAGTTTGGGTCGACAAAATTTTTTGTGTCGCACAAGTCTAGAAACCTGCAAAATACCATATCTAGACTTCAGCCTCTCGTGAACGTAATATAAAATAATTTTGTCCGTCTACTGAAATATTTTATCGATACGGCTTAAATTGTATCATAGTAGCATTAGTGTTTTTTGTTTAAGCTGTTGGTCAGACCCAGTAGTGTCCGGTTAAAAAATCAGAAAACTCTATAGCGTTTTGTTTTTCAGCAACTTACAAGGGTTTTCTCTGGAAACGATTTGAAACGCCCCAAAGAGCCCCAAATTAGCACCCAAAAGAGGGCTGCTGATGAATCAGGGTAAATACGTCTTTGCACAGCTGATGAGTTTGATCAAGCACAAAGAGTTTACCAAGTTTGTTGACAAGTACCGAGGCAATTACCGCGTTCGGGATTTCACCTGCTGGCACCAGTTCCTTTGCATGAGCTTTGGACAGCTGACGAACCGCGAAAGCTTACGTGATACCGTTGTCTGCCTGCAAGCCCATGATCATAAGCTTTATCATCTGGGCCTCGCCAAGGGAGTCAAAAAGTCTACCCTGGCAGATGCCAATGAAAAGCGTGACTGGCGCATCTACGCTGAATTCGCTCAAGTGCTCATTACCCAGGCTCGGCAATTATGCCAGGGCGACCAGGAGATGGCAATCGAACTGGACAATGTCGTTTACGCTCTGGATGCTACCACCATCGAACTGTGTTTGGATGTTTTCTGGTGGGCCAGGTTCCGCAAACACAAAGCGGCTGTCAAGCTTCACACCTTATTGGATGTGAAATGCGAGATCCCCTGCTTTATTCACATTACCGACGGAACGGTTCACGATGTCAACGTGCTGGATGTCATCGAATTTGAAGCGGAAGCTTTCTATGTGATGGATCGCGGCTATATTGACTGGAGCCGTTTATACAAAATACACCAAGCCGGTGCTTATTTTGTCATCCGGGCTAAAGACAACTTATCCTTTGAACGAATCTATTCCCATAGGGTGGATAAATCCACCGGGTTGCGATGCGACCAGACCATTCGGCTCAAAGGGCACTACGCCGCGAAAAACTACCCAGAATACCTTCGCCGGGTAAAGTACTACGACGAAGAGCATGATCAAACGTATGTATACCTGACCAATCATTTTGAAGTGGCGGCTCTGCAGATCACGGTTCTGTATGTGAACCGATGGAAGGGAGAGATTTTCTTCAAGTGGGTCAAGCAGC
>CAYVVK010000054.1:0-3788 GCA_964454855.1 uncultured Phaeodactylibacter sp.
GCGGTTGGCGCCCGTCGTCTTACGGATGCCTACTTCTTTGGCCCGCCGGCTGGCCAGGGCTACGGCCAGGTTGATGTAGTTGATGCCCGCTACCAGCAGGACGATGAGCGCGATGAAGGAAAAAATGTAGACATTACGTATGCTGCCGCCCGAGCTGCCGCCCCAGTTGAAGCCCTTGGAGTCGAGGTGGATGCTTTGAATGGGCTGCAACTTAAAATCCTCCAGTTCTTCGGGCTTGGGGGTAAAGCCGTGAGCGATCATTTCCTGCTTTTTCAGCTCGTGCAGGGTTTGGGTGATCTTTGCTTCCAGTTGGGGTATGTTGGTGGAAGGGTTTAGCTTTACGTAAGTCGAGCGGTTGTTGCCCGTCCACGAATCGGAGTACCAGGTAAAGGGGAAATAGGCCTCGTAGAAGAGGTGGGACTTTCCCGGATAGGCATCCAGTACGCCCACCACTTCGTAATCTTCCTCATCGTTCACCCTGAGCACCTGCCCCACCGGGTCTACCGGGCCGAAGATGCGCTCCGCCAGTTCTTTGGTGAGGACAATGGTTTCCGGCCGTTGAAAGGCCTCCAGCGGGTTGCCGAAAAGGAAGGGCAGGTTGATGGTTTGGAAAAAGGTGCTGTCTACCGCTGCAATGTCCTTTACATAAAGTTTGTTCTTGCGGTATTCCAGCATCTGGGTCCCCGCCGGGCTCAGGCCGGAGGCGTACTCCACCTCGGGAAAGTCTTCGGCCAGCTTTTTAGCCAGCAGGGAGGGCGTCCACACCACGCCTTTCCCGTCATCTCCCCAGCTGCGATAGACGCGGTACACCTGCTCCTGGCCGGGCACCCACTTGTCGTAGCTCAGCTCGTTTTTCACATACATAAAGATGAGCAGGGCAATGGCGATACCGAGCGCCAGGCCAAGAATGTTGATGGAAGCATAGAGCTTATTGCGGGCAAGGTTCCGCAGGGCAGTCTTTAAATAGTTTCTCCACATAGCTGGGTTATATTATCCGGGTAAAATGTTTCCCCAGTCATAGATCAACGACTATGCCAAGGTAAAAAACATTAAAAATCAACCACTTATGGAGTAATCAACAAAAACTTCCCGTTCACATGTGAACACCCTTTGTTCGAAAGTGAACACTTTAAGCGGCGTTATGAAATTTGGATTTTTTGAAAATATGAGTCATCCCGAATTTTTGAGGTTCCGTGGCTTCAGCCAGTGAAGCACTGTTCCATACCTTCCATTCTGACGTATAGAGAACACGGAGAACACGGAAAAATACGGGCTTACACGGACTTCCGTGAGTGTTGGTGTTCCTCCGTACTTTCCCTGCCGGCTTCGGCCCAGATGGGCGTACAGGCGGGCGTGTCCCGCTCCACAAGCCAGCAGGGGGAAACAGCCGGAAGCAGAACGTACATCCTAAATCTTAAATCGCTCAATCCTCAACAGAGTTGATTTAAACATTTAGGCATTTGCTCCGTCAGGAAAGCGATGAGTATGGCAATGGTTCCCGACAGTACGAACCCCCAATATCTCCTCGGCACCTTGACGTTCCGACGTTCAAACTTTCAGACATTCAAACGTCCCGACGTCATTCATTCCGCAATGCCTCCACCGGATTAGCCATTGCCGCCCGCACCGTCTGCAGGCTGATAGTCAGGAAGGCGATGAGGAGGGCGGTGATGCCCGAAAGGGCGAACACCCACCAGCCGATCTGGGCGCGGAAGGCGAAATTGGCCATCCACACATTCATGACGTACCAGCCCAGGGGAATGGCGATCAGCAGGGCCAGGGCCACCAGTTTCAGGAAGTCTCTGGACAGCAGGCCCACGATATTCACTACGGAAGCGCCCAGCACCTTGCGGATGCCGATCTCCTTGGTGCGCTGCAGCACATTGTAGGAAGACAGCCCGAACAGCCCCAGGCAGGCCACGGCAATGGCCAGCAGCGCAAAGAAGCCGAACACCCTGCCGAAGAGAATATCCGCCTGGTATTGCCGGTCAAAAAATTCGTTGAGGAAGAAGTACTGGAAAGGGTCATCGGGGAAGTGGGTGTTCCAGGCCTGCTGTACCGCGGCGATCACAGCCTGTGTGCGGGTTCCTTCTTCCACCTTTACGGAATAGTATCCCCGTGCATTGGGCCGGTAGAGGAAGATCATGGGGTCGATGGCCTTCTGCAGGCCGAGATGGTGAAAATCTTCGGTCACTCCAACGACCAAAAGTGTATCGTTGCCCCGGGCCACCCGTTCATTAATGGCTGCTTCCGCGGAAGGGAACCCCAGGATCTCGGCCGCCCGTTCGTTGAGCAGGCAGGTTCGTTCATCCTCTCCCCTGTCGGGAGAGAAGTTGCGGCCGGCCAGCAGCGGCAACTGATAAGCGCTCAGGAAATCATGGTCTATACCCTGGGTGAAAATGGTGGAACCTCCTGGTGCTTCTCCGTCCTTTTTCAGCCACTGCACGCCGTTGGTCCAGTAGATCTCATCGCCGGGTACATAGGCCGAAGCGGTAATGCTACGTACCCCGGGGATGCCCAGGACATTGCTCTTCAGTGGCTGGTATTGCCCTTCGTACAACGAATCCAGCACGGAACTCGGCCCTTCCAGCACCAGTGTTCTTTCGATATTCACGCCAAGGTTCTGCTCCCTCATAAACTCCACCTGCCGGAAGACCACGATGGTGCCCAGAATGAGCGCGATGGAAGTCACGAACTGAAAGACGATCAGCCCCTTTCGCAGGAATGTCCCTTCCGAGGAAGAGGCCATCTGCCCTTCGATCACCGAGATGGGCCGGAATTTAGACAATACAAAAGCCGGATACAGGCCCGACAGCAGGGTGCCCAGCCCGAACGCCAGCACGGCAATACCCCAGAAGGCCGGGTTGCTGGCCAGGTTGAATTCCAAAGATTGCCCGAAAAAACGCCCGAAGGCAGGCATAGACAGTTTGACGATCACCAACGAAAGGGCAAAAGCAGCGAGGTTGAGCAGGAAGCTCTCCAGCAGGAATTGGCCGATGAGTTGCTGGCGCCCGGCGCCCAGTACTTTCCGCAGGCCTACTTCCTGCGCCCGCTCTATGGAGCGTGCCGTAGCCAGGTTGATGTAATTCACCCAGGCAATGCCCAGGATGAAAATGGCCACCATAAACAATACCGATACCGCCCAGCCGCTGCCGTTGGGTTCGGCCTCCTGGTTGACATTGGAGTACAGGTGGATGTCCTGCATGGGCATGATATAGGCATCGATGCGGTTGGCCCGGCTGTCCCGGCCGGTGCGCTCTTCGTAGGGGTCGTTGATGTACTTGTCCACAAAGGCCGGGATCTTGGCCTTGAAAGCTTCGATATCGGCATCGGGGTGCAATTCCAGATAGGTATAGAAGTCATACCAGCCCCAGCTGGTTTCGATGGCATTGGTGGTGTCGCCCCAGGATTGCTCTACGATATTCCCGAGGGTTTCGTAGGACACCAGATAGTCGATGATCAGGTGGGAATTGTCGGGATAGTCCTCAAAGACACCCGCCACTTCGTAGGTTTGGAAAAACTGCGGGTCTTTGACCACCAGCTGTTTACCGAGCACAGCCGTATGGCCGAAGTATTTCCTGGCCATGGACTCGGAGAGCAGGATCTTATTCGGGCCCCTCAGGGCAGTTTCTTTATCCCCGCTCAATAAAGGAAGGGTGAACATATCCAGGGTGGAGGGGCCGGCAAAATAGCCCTTTTCTTCTGCGAAGCTGACGTTGGTCTCCGGGTTGGTGATCACCATCTCGGCATCGTGCAGGCGGCAGGCGTCCACCACCTCGGCAAAGTCG
>CAYVVK010000054.1:3798-8097 GCA_964454855.1 uncultured Phaeodactylibacter sp.
TTTGGCCTTCATCGTAGGGGCAAAGGCCGGAAAGACGGTGGCCGACTGCCAGGCCAGTTTTCCCTTCTGGGTCGCATCGATGCGCAGGCGGTAGATGTTCTCGCCTTTGGTGTGAAAATCATCGTAGCTCCATTCCCGGGCCACATATTGCATGATCAGCAAACAGCTGGCAATGCCGATGGCTAAGCCCACCACATTCAGTACGGCGTATCCTTTTCGCTTCAAAATCTGGCGCCAGGCCATTTTCAGATAGTTCTTCCACATGGTGTCAGGTGTTTCGGTATTTTGGTGTTTCGGTACTGGGACGTCGGGACGTCGGGACGTCAGAACGTCCAGATGTCGGAATGTCGGGACGTCTGATAAATGTAGAAAGCCTTCATTTAATGAGGGCGTCTCGGCCTTTTGGCCTTTCGACGCCTGGACTTTATTCATTACGCAGTGCGTCAACCGGATTTCCCCGCGCCGCCCGCACACTCTGCAGGCTCACTGTCAGAAAGGCGATGGCCAAAGCCGCCAGGGCAGCCAGTGCGAACATCCACCAGGACAGTTCCACCCGGTAGGCGAACTCCTGCAACCAGGCCCGCATCACCCACCAGGCGGCGGGCAGGCCGATGCCAAAGGCCAGCAGTACTATTTTCAGAAAGTCCGCCGATATCAGCCCGACGATCTGCTCCACACTGGCGCCCAGTATTTTGCGGATGCCGATCTCTTTGGTGCGTTGACGCAGGCTGTAGGATACCATGACGAACAGCCCCAGGCAGGCGATGACGATGGCCACCAGAGAAAAGAAGCTCAGCATGCGGCTGCGCAGGAGATCTTCCTCGTAAAAGCGATGGAATTGTTCATCCAGCAGGGTGTATTCCAGCGGGTTGGCCTCATCGAACTGCTGATTGACAGCCTTCAGGTGAGCGAGCGTTTCGGGCCAGTTGGCCAAATCGGCCCGCAGAGTGTAGTAGTCGATATTCTGCACCGGGTTTTCAGTATAACCGACGGCAAGAGGGCGGATCTTTCGGCGCAAGCCCTTCCGGATCAGCATCTTCTCTTAACCTGAGATAGGTAACGAAAGCATTCCGATGCCAACTGGTGGAGACATACTCATCCCACCAGCGGAAAAGGCCGGCAGCAGTTTGAAAGGGCAGCAGAAACTCTCCCTCGAGATGGGTGCTGGCCGGGAAATCCTGCATGACGGCAGCTACCTCACCTTCCATTATGCTGGTGTACAGGCTTTGGCCAACGGCCTGTTCTTCTCCGAAGTATTTCTGCGCCAGCCTTTTTGGTAGTAAGACAGCATTGGGATTGGTGAACAGGGCCTGTTCACTGCCGGCTTCGAGCCGGAGATCGAATACCTCAAAAAAGCTGGAATCTATAGCGTATAGTTCTTCGTAACTGCGGTTGGCAGGGTCGTTGCCTACAGTTAGCCGGCCCAGGTGCGCCATCAGAGTAGCGGCTTCGATCTCGGGAAACTGCGCTTTGGCGGACAGGCCCACCTGCGGGCCGATGGTGGCTGTCACCCGGCTGCCATCCTCCTCCTCAATGTGTTGCAGAAGGCGGTAGACATTGCCGTGATTGCGGTCATAGCTTTTCTCAGAGCTGACATAGAAACTGAGCAACAGGAAACAATAAAAGCCCAACCCCAGCCCGAGGAGGTTGATGGCGGAAACAGACTTGCTCCGCCAGAGGTGCCGGGCGGAGATCGACAGGTAGTGGCGTAACATATCGGGCGATTTTGAAGTGGGCCCGCCGTCGCCTATTGGCTATGGCGGATGAGAGAAGTCGGAAATCGGAAGTCGGTCCACTTCCGCCTTCCGGCTTCACAACATTTGCTTGGCGACCATATTCTCTGTCACGACCTGGCCATCCAGCAAGCGAATGATGCGGTTGCCAAATTCGGCGCAGTACTGGGAGTGCGTCACCATAATGATGGTAGCGCCTTCGTTGTTGAGGTGCACCAGGTTTTTCATTACATCGTTGCCATTGGCGCTGTCGAGGTTACCGGTAGGCTCATCCGCCAGGATGAGCTTGGGGCTGTTGACAATGGCGCGGGCCACTGCCACGCGCTGCTGCTGCCCGCCGGAGAGCTGCTGCGGAAAGTGGTTGCGGCGATGCATCATGTTCATCTTTTCCAGCACCTCCTCCACGCGCTTCTTGCGCTCGCTTCCGCTGACCTTGGTGTAGATCAGGGGCAGTTCTACGTTTTCAAAAACGGTCAACTCATCGATCAGGTTAAAGCTTTGAAAGATGAAGCCGATGTTGTTCTTGCGCAGCTGAGAACGCTTGCGTTCCGAATAGCCCGACACCTCGTGGTCCAGGAAGTGGTAATTTCCTCCGGAGGGGTTGTCGATCAGGCCAAGGATGTTCAGGAGGGTGGACTTGCCGCAGCCCGAAGGGCCCATGATGGAGACGAACTCGCCCGGCTCGATCTTAATACTCACTTCGTTCAGGGCGGTGGTCTCTACCTCTTCGGTGCGGTAGACTTTCATCAGTTTGTCGGTCCGAATCATTTTAAACTGTTTTTATCTCTTTTTATAGTCGGGTGATCTGCTGTAAAAGTTAAGAACTTATCAGACAAATCCCAGTAACAGTAAACGAATAATGGTTTCAATGATCGTGTATAGCATAACAGTCGGGTTTTACATTCATTCATTCAATCATTCAATCATTCTCTCCCCTACTTCAACACCAGCTCCTCCTTATCCCCGAAGTTGTCATAACTGGAGATGATGGCCACATCGCCGTCCTGCAGGCCGTCCAGCACTTCGTAGTAGTTGGGGTTCTGCCGGCCCACGCGGATGTCGCGTTTGCGGGCCATCCCGGTTTTGGGGTCGATCACATACACCCAGTTGCCGCCGGTGGCCTGATAGAATCCGCCCTTGGCGATCAGCATGGCCTGGGTCTCATCGCTTAGCGAGAGCTTCAGGGAGATGGTCTGGCCGCGCTTGATGTTGGAAGGCCGTTCGCCGAGGAAAACCAGATCGGCCTCGAAGGCGCCATTGGCCACCTCGGGGTAGATCCGGCGGATCTTCATCCGGTAGGTGGTGCCGTCCATGGTAAAGGATCCTTCCTGCTCGGGGAAGATGCGGGAGATGTAGTATTCGTCGATGCGGGCGCGGATCTTATAGTCGTCCAGCACGTCGATCTGGGCGATGCGGTCGCCGCGGTTTATAAGCTCGCCGATCTCGGAATTCAGCCCTGAAAGCTGGCCGCTGATCGGGGCGCGGATGGTCAGGTTATCGAGGCTTTTTTTGGCCACGGCCAGGTTTCGGCGCATCAGGCCCAGCGAACTTTCCATCTGGTCTTGCTGCATAGCCTGGAAAAGGGAATCCTTTTCGATGGTATGGCCCAGTAGCTTACGGCGGCGCAGCAGGTGCTCGAATTCGTCCTGAGTTTCCTCATATTCTACCTGAGCGATGACGCTATCCTGGAACAGCGACTGGTTGCGGGCAGTTTGTTTCTGGAGCAGGTCGATGCGGTAGGCCACATCCAGCGCCTGTTCTTTGAGGCTGAGGCTCTGCTGGTCCATCAGTATGCTGGTGTTGCGAATGGTGTTGATCTGGTTGATGATCTGGGCTTCCTGATTGAGGACGCTGAGCTGCAGGTCGGGGTTGGAAAGGCGCAGTAATTCCCTGCCCTCCTCCACCATAGCGCCGTTTTCGACGAAAATTTCCTCTACCCTCCCGCCTTCGATGGCATCGAGATATACGGTTTTGATGGGTTCTACCACCCCGAACAGGGTGATGAATTCCTTGAACACTCCGGTGTGAATGGTATCTGTCAGCAGGCGTTCGCTCTGTACGTTGAGCCGGGAGGTACCTGCTTCCTTGTAGATGGCAGTAGCAATAAAGCCAACGGCAACCAGCGCTATGGTATACAGGCTGATGCGCTTGAAGGTCCAGGTTTTCTTTTCTATCTTCTTATCCATTGTTTGAGCTTTCGAGTAAGTTCAAGTGGCGGATCATCCCCGGGCAAAGCATTGTATTCCTGCCTTTGGTTTTAGGGGTTAGCTGGAGGCGAATTCCTTGCTCTCGGAGGTGGATGGCCTGCCATTTCTTACAGCCGCTCCTACGTATCCGCCATTTGGGGTAAAATGGGGCCGCCTCCTGGGTTAATTAGGTGATCAATAGCCGGGTAATTTCACGAGGCGGCCTTTTTTATGTCAAAAACAATCGGGTGATTGCTTACACTCTATTAACTGGCAAGGGGCGTGCCAAAAACGAGAAAGCCTTAAAATTCAGGCTTTCCCGCCAATACGCCCCCTTTCTGTACGCTGTAGCAAGCGATTTTGTACGCCTGCGCACACCC
>CAYVVK010000054.1:8107-16797 GCA_964454855.1 uncultured Phaeodactylibacter sp.
CCTGGTGTTCGAAAATGAACACAGTGCACGCAACTTTCAGGTACAATTGCTATCTTTATCACAAGGCGGAAAACCCAAACCCGGGAGCTCGACACTTATGAAGAAACAACCAGGAAAAATTCTAATTGTAGACGACGAAGAGGACATTCTGCTCAGCCTGCAATTCTTTCTGTCCCAGCATTTCGAAGAAGTCAGGACGGAATCCAACCCCTATCAGATCCCACGCCTGCTGCGCAACGGCCAATACGACCTGATCATCCTCGACATGAACTTCAAAAAGGGGGACACCAGCGGGCAGGATGGCATGATGTGGCTCAAAAAGATCATGGAGCTGCAGCCCTCCGCCAATGTGATCATGATCACGGCCTATGCGGATGTCAAGACGGCGGTGGAAGCGGTAAAGGCGGGGGCGCTGGATTTTATCGAGAAACCCTGGCGCAACGAGAAACTGCTGGCTACCATCCTGTCGGCCCTGAAATTGAGTGAATCCCGCCGGCAAGTACAGCAACTGGAGGAAAAGCAGCAGGCCCTGGCCAGTAATATCGACCAGCAGTTCGGCGAGATCATCGGCCACTCGGCGGCTATCCGGCAGGTTTTTACACTTATAGAAAAAGTAGCCAAAACGGATGCCAATGTACTCATTCTCGGAGAGAACGGCACCGGTAAAGAACTGGTGGCGCGCGCCATTCACCGGCAATCGCCCCGCAGCAAGGAGGTTTTCATCACCGTCGACCTGGGCGCCATCCCCGAAAGCCTGTTCGAGAGCGAACTCTTTGGCCATAAAAAGGGCGCCTTTACCGATGCCCGCGAAGACCGCAGCGGCCGCTTTGAGCTGGCCTCCGGCGGCACCCTCTTTCTCGACGAGATCGGCAACCTTTCCCAGCCGCTGCAGGCCAAGCTGCTCACCACCCTGCAGAACCGGCAGATCCGCCGTATCGGCTCCAATGACCCCATACCCATTGACATCCGGCTCATCTGCGCCACCAACATGCCGCTGTACGAAATGGTCAAGGACAATTCTTTCCGCCAGGACCTCCTCTACCGCATCAATACTGTGGAGATCAAACTGCCGCCCCTGCGCGACCGCCGGGACGACATCCCCCTGCTGGCGGAGCACTTTCTGAACATCTACACCAGAAAGTACCAGAAACCGGAGCTGGAGATCGGTAAAAAAACGATGAAGGGCCTGCAGGCCTATCCATGGCCGGGCAACATCCGGGAATTGCGGCATGCCGTAGAGCGGGCCGTCATTCTCAGCGAGGGGCCGCAGCTGGAAATATCGGACTTCATCCTGCAGTCGGAAGAACAACTGGCCACAGATTCGGCCACCCAGCCCACCGAAGAGCTGGACTCCTACAACCTGTCGGAGATCGAACGCTGGGCCATCCGCAAAGCACTGACCAAACATGCCGGGAACATCTCACGGGCCGCCGATGAGCTGGGCCTCACCCGGGCCGCCCTTTACCGGCGCATGGCGAAATACGATCTGTAACTCATATTCATTCGGTAGATTTCCAAAATTTCCCTTATTTTCCAGCCTACTCACCTATAGCCCTGCCCCAAAACCATCTTTCTGTCACACTTTTTGAAAAAACGCTGTTCATGAGCCCACGTACACTCACTACTCTGCTTCTTCTATGCTTTATCCCCCTGCTGCATGCCCAGGAGGGTAAAAAAGCCCTCACTCAGGAAGATATTTCAGATTGGAAAACCATAGACGCCCCCCAGCTGTCGAACAACGGCCGCTGGGTGAGTTATGCCCTGAAACCCAATGAGGGCGACCCCACCCTGATGCTCTACGATACACAGAAGAAACAGGAGGTAGCCTTCCCCCGCGGGCATTCCGCCAGGCTGGGCGCGAATAATGAATTCTTCGCCTTCCTCATCAAACCCCACGAGGATACGCTGAAGGCCCAGCGCCGCCGAAAGGTAAAGGACAAGGACCTGCCCAAAGACACCCTGGCCATTTACCGCCTTTCCGATGGAAAACTGGCCAAGATCCCTCAGGTAAAATCCATGATCCTGCCGGAAAAGTGGAGCGGCTGGCTGGCCTACCAGCTGGAACCCATGAAGCCGGACACCACCCTGCCCGACTCCGTAAAGGTGAAAAAGGAAAACGACAAGAACGGCAGCCCGCTGGTGATCCGCAACCTCAATACCGAAGCGCAGGACACCATTCCCTTTGTCAAATCTTTCCTGGCCGCCGAAGAAGGCCCCCGCTTTCTCATTCACAGCACCGGCAGGGATTCCCTCTTTGAGGCGGGTGTTTACCTCTACGATTGCGCCGCCGCCAAACTGGTGACGCTGCTTGCCGGAAAGGGCTCCTATACCAGCCTCACGCTTGACGAGCCCGGAGAACAGGCCGCTTTCCTGGCCTACCGGGATACTCTGGAGCCCAGGGCCACCCCCTACGCCCTATACCACTGGGCGGAAAGCAAACCGGAAAGCCGTATGCTGGCGGATTCCACCGCCGATCTGCTGCCCGAAGGATGGCTGCTCAGCGAACATGCCAAACCAGCCTTTTCAGAAGACGGCAGCAAACTGTATTTCGGCATCGCCCCGCCTCCGGTATTGCAAGACACCACCCTGCTGAAGGAGGAGATCGTTAATGTAGAGGTATGGGCCTATACCGATGCCCGCCTGTACACCCAGGAAGAAGACCGCCTGGAGCAGGAAAAAAAACGCTCCTACAGCTGTGTATACCATCTGGAGGAAGGAAAGGCCGTGCGCCTGGCCACCGAGCAGGTACCGGAAATCGAGCGCGGCAATGAAGGAAACGCAAACATCGCCCTGGGCCAGAACGAACAAGCCTATCTGCAGCAGATCTCCTGGGAGGGTTACCCCGTCTGCAAAGACGTTTACCTCGTCAACCTAAGCGATGGCAGCCGAACGCTGGTCGCCGAGAAAGTATGCGGCAACCCCAACCTCTCTCCGGAAGCCAAATACGTCTACTGGTACAGCAATCCCGACTCCGCCTGGTACGCCTATTCCATCGAAGATCAAAAGCTCCGGCAGCTGGCCCCGGAGCTGAAGGTGCCTTTTTACGACGAGCTGCACGACCAACCCAGCGATCCCAGCTCCTATGGGGCCGCCGGCTGGACTACAGACGATGACTTTATTATGATCTATGACCGCTATGACCTCTGGTTGATAGACCCCAGGGGCAACCTGGCGCCCAACAACCTGACTTCGGGGAGAAAAGCCCAAAAGCGCTACCGGTATATCCGGCTCGACCCGGAGGAGCGCTCCATTGAAGAAGTGAAGCCCATGCTCTTTTACACCTTCGATGAAAAAACCAAAGCGTCGGGCTACGCCTGGTTCGGCATCCATACCGGTATAAAGGATCAGGTTCTGGAAGGGGCATTCAACTACAGCCGAAACGTCAGGAAGGCCAAAGATGCCAATGCTTTCCTGTTTACCCGGGAGAACTTCCAGGTATTCCCCGACCTGCTCTACAGCCGGGGGGCTCTGGAAGAATTTTCGAAGATTAGCAATGCCAACCCGCAGCAGGACAAGTTCCGCTGGGGAACTGCTGAGCCCTACAGCTGGACAGGCGCCCAGGGCAACAAACTGGAGGGCATCCTCATTAAACCGGAAGGCTTCGACGCCGGCAAAAAACACCCCATGATGACGTACTTCTACGAGCGCTATGCCGGCCGCCTGCACAACCACTGGACACCGGGCTTCCCCCGGAGCATCATCAATTTCACCTACTACGCCAGCCGCGGTTACCTGATCTTCATTCCCGATATCGTCTACCAGGAGGGCTACCCCGGAAAGAGCGCCTATGATGCCGTGACTACCGGTGTGAGCTCCCTGATCGAAAAGGGTTTTGTAGACCCAGCCCGCATTGGCGTGCAGGGCCACAGCTGGGGCGGCTACCAGGTGGCCTACCTGATCACGCAGACCAACCTCTTTCGCTGTGCCGAATCGGGAGCGCCTGTGGTGAACATGACCTCCGCCTACGGAGGTATCCGCTGGGGATCCGGCATGAGCCGCATGTTCCAGTACGAGCGCTCGCAGAGCCGGATCGGCGGAACCCTCTGGGAACGGCCGATGCAGTACATCGAAAATTCCCCGCTGTTCTACAGCGATAAGATCGAAACGCCGGTGCTCATCCTCCACAACGACGACGATGGCGCTGTGCCCTGGTACCAGGGCATTGAGTGGTTCGTGGCCCTTCGCCGCCTGGGCAAACCCGCCTGGATGCTGAACTACAACGACAACCCCCACTGGGTGATGGACACGCACAACCGCAAGGACTTCCAGCGGCGCATGCAGCAATTCTTTGACCATTACCTGCTGGACGCTCCTCTGCCGGAATGGATGAAGGAAGGAGTGCCGCCTATTGAAAAGGGGATCCGGCAGGGGTTTGAGGCGGTGGAGAGTGGTGGCCGTGGGCAGTGAGCCGTGGGCAGTGGGCAGTGGGCAGTGGGCAGTGAGCCGTGGGCAGTGAGCCGTGGGCAGTGAGCCGTGGGCAGTGGGCAGTGGGCACACATCGTAAATCGCAAATGGCAGATCTTATATTGTAAATGGTGCTGATTCAGGATTTTCGATTTAGGCATTTGCGATTTAGGATTTTGCGCCATGCCCCCTGATCCCATAGGGATCATATACCGGTAGAAAAAAATATGGGTTGCCACCGATCCCGCTCTAGGGATCATACATCGACCTGGTTTTCCCCAGCTCATACAGCTGCCATGAATTGTAGAGATTTTGGAAGAGGATGTAAAATATCGGGCCGAGGGCCACCAGGGGAGTCAGGAAATTAAGGGCCAGCCAGATGCCGAACACCGTATTCTTGCGGCCTACCGCCAGGCCCACTTCTATGGGTTCCCGGTGGCGCCCCATCCACTCTCCGCCCCTGAAGAGGGCGATGCAGAGCGAGCCTGTAACTAATCCGATGGCAGGCACGCTATAGCCCGCCTCTGCGCCATGGCGGATCAGGTAGTCGGAGGCGCCGGCGGCAGCGATAAAGACGTTGGCCAGAAAAAGGATAAAGGAAATACCGGAAAAGCGCATTTCACCCCTTATTCCAGCCCTTTCAATATCTTCTGCTGGCGGTTGCTGAAATTGAGGGCCTCGAAGAGCGTGAGCGACAAGGCTTCTTCCAGGTTCCCGTAGTGGTTCTGATAATCCAACTGGCTGCGGCGGATGACATCGTGCGCTTCTATGGCAGAATAGGTATGCGTGATCTCGCATTTGGGTTCTTCGCCCGGCAGCTGCTTGTAGGTAAGGAAGTAGTGCTTCAGGCGGTTGACCACATTGACAGGAAGGTCGCTGATCTCCTTCCAGTTGCCGTACACCTCATCCTTCTCCAGCACGGCGATGATCTTGTCATCGGCCTCTCCTCCGTCTATCATGCGAAAGCCGCCGATAGGTATGGCGCGTACGATGACATTACCGTGAGTCACTTCCCGCTCGGTAAGCACGCAGATGTCCAAAGGGTCATCATCACCGACGATATTCTCCCGGCCGGTCTTCTCCCGGCAAAGGGCGGCTACTTCCTCCTTGCAATACGTTTGAGGTATAAACCCATACAGGGCAGGGACGATATTGGAAAACTTCTGGGGGCGGTCTATCTTAAGGTAGCCCGTGATCTTGTCCACCTCGTACTTTACGGTATCCGAAGGGATGACTTCTATGAAAGACGTAACCACCTGAGGGGATTCTTTACCTATAGGAATTCCATGCCACGGATGGGAAGTATACCGCAGCCCGATCATCTTCCATAACTTATCAAATGCTTCCTGGCCCATTGTTGTCCATTTTAAGTTAGTGTACGAAACTTGTAGCAAAGGTACAAGAAATGACAACAATAAGCCGGAAGTATCCGGATAGAGAGAGGTTGACTCTAATTAATCCTCCTGCAGGCCGGCGTCAATATCCGCATCATCATCTTCGTCTTCGATCTTGACATGGCCCCAACGGATGCCTTTCTCGATCTTGTACGCACAGTTTTCCGAAACGCCGAATTTGCGGGCGATGATCTTACGTTTGGTCTTCCCGCGTTTCAGCATGCGCTTCATCATACGCACCTGAGTTTCAGTAAGTTTGTAGTTTTTAGTACGAGCGGGGCGCCCCTTGTGATGGGGGTTTTTCTTCTGGTACTCCTTCCACTCTTCTTCGGTGGCCCACTTGAGGTTGCTCCAGTGGTTGTTGGCCTTGTCGTAGTCGACGTGGAGGATGTACTCGTGTTCGTCGGAAGGTGGCTCCAGGAATTCCTCCGCTACAAAACGGTGGATGTAGACAATACCGGTAGAATTGTCTTTTAGTTTCTGATTGAGCATAATAAGGCCACCTCTTGCCTTTGCTCCGTTCAGCAAACGTTCTCTCCCCGTAGTTTTGTCGATGCTTCGGATCCTTCCGAAATTAGAGATCTCGTAATGGCAGGTCTTGGTTTCTTTTCCGAAATCCACTCTCTGCCACTTCTCGTTCCAAAAAGTTTTAATGTTTTTTTTAACAGTTTGATCTTGCATAATGCTCTCTTCGTATTTATAATACCTTCATGTATAGTAGTTTACACATTCGGATTTCTTCTTTTATCATACGCCCTAAATTGTTAAAAGCTGTTGTACTGCCCCGAAACCAAAGCATGAGAATAGCGCGAAAAGCTTGCGGCGGCCCACAGGCAAATGTAAAACAACTAAATTTCAGGGCAGGCAAAAGCCTGGCCGTTCAGGCTAAATGCCCGGCGTATTATTTTAAACGCCACGGTTCAACGCTAAAGTATTAACGAAATGTCGACATCCCATTAATACTTTTCGCCGAAAAGTATCAAAGCGCTTTTCAGCCATATGGCACATTGGGGCAAACCCCAATGTATTAATTTTCGTTCAACCAGCTTGATATGCCTGGGGAGGTCCGAAATGCAGCCTGAGCGCAGGGTAGCATTTCTCATCTTTTCTAAACTTATTATAGAACAGGAACTCACCGTTTATGAGTTCCGGGTTTTATGGGTTGAAGGAGACAACGGCACCAAGTATAGAGCGGGAGTTTAGATGTTTTCCACCCCTGCAATGGCAGTAAAAAGAGTGGAAAAGGTTTATTATTATGGGGTAAAGTTAGCAATAATTCGTTACAATGTAAAGGCCTTTTGAAAAGTTGACAAAAAACATTGTTCCGGCTCAAGTTGACATTTTCTTTTCAGGCTCTAAATTGGTTTCTTTCTTCAAAGGAAAACAATTTAGGAAAAATCTGGGAAAGGTGCTTTATCCTTTAAGCTAAATTATCGGAAAATCGAAAGTTTAATTATACCGACGGCAGATGATGCCCGATAATTCACTTTCACCTGCATTAGTCCTGGCCCGGCCGACTCTCAGGACAATGCTAATCAAAATCACCAGGGAAGGGCGGGCATGTTATGGCATCAAGACACCACTTCGGGGAAAGAAATCAGCCCATTACTCCGCGGAGCATGGGCTGAAAAACAGGTTTCATGATAAGAATATTCTTTTCCCCGGCCCTCAGTGCCAGCCAGCGTTTTAGTTGAGCAGGCCCACCCAATTTTTTTTATCTCCGGTTTTCTTTTGGGATATCAGCTCGAAAAACTCATTGAGGTAGTCCAGCATCTCCCTGCGGTTGTCCTCAGACAGCTTGTCACAATATTCCACTATACTCAGGAGGTGGCTTTTTTTGCTCAGGAAGAGATCGACGGCTTCCGCCAGGCCCTTGTCCGTTTTGCCGCGCCACTGGAAGAAGCGCTCACTTACGTCCCTGATGGGCAGGTCGGGGTGGGGGGTGGCGTACTCGGCGTTCACCAGGCCGGAATAGTCAAAATCATAGGGTACGGGGCTGGCCATTTCCGCTCCTACTTTTATCAGTTTCACATTGTGTTCTTCAGACAGGTTCCAGTCCGTATTCCCGGCCATGTACTGGAACAGGGTGAAGCGGCTGTAGGGTTCGGCCTGTATGGCGGCCCGGGCTTCGCTGCCCTCCACGAGCCGGGCGTTCAGGCGGGCGGCCATTTCCTCTTTGGGTTCGATCAGAAAGGCGAAGGCCCGTTCATCGGGCCGCTGCCCTTTGCTATCCACGTATTTCAATTCCACCAGCTGGACACGGAAGCTGCGGTCGGTTATTTCATTGTATAGCCTGTACGTCAGGTATTCCTTTACCACCAGTTGCTTGGCGTCTTCCATGCAGTGGGCAACCAGTTTCAGGTCATCGGAGGAGGCCAACCCCTGTTCCTTCAGTACATCCTTGTCAAAATCCAGTTTCAAAGGGGGGATCTCACAGATCGTTTTTCGGGTTTTGCCGCGTGCACTCAGCTTGATGTCATAGGCAAGCGGGGGCTGCCCTTCGCGATGTATGGTAAAGCGGGCACTTTGTTCTTTTTCCTGGCCGCGCTGCCGCAGCAGGCTGGCAAAATCCGTCTCCAGCGTTATCTGTAAGGGCGCTTCCTGCTGCAGGCTGGTAAATAAAGTAGGTTGTTTATAAAGCGGCGCTTCTTTTTCGGTAGAGGAGCAGGCAGAAGCCAGCGTGCCTGAAAGTGCTAAAATCATTAACGCCTTGATCGATATTTTCATGGCCGAAGCATATATGTATGTGGGTTGGGCATTGAGCTCACAAAAATGCAGTTTTTTTGCTTCCTTTTCTTCTTTTTACCGGAGAGTTCGATGAGGCCTCTGATTTTCTCTACCAGGCGTAAGGGATTGCGCAACAATAACTTACCCATTTAGTCTCGTTCTTTT
>CAYVVK010000055.1:0-16607 GCA_964454855.1 uncultured Phaeodactylibacter sp.
GCCTTTTTTCATGGCGCGCAGATGGTTGCGGGCGGCGTAGTTGCGCACGCCGTCCCACCGGCCGGTGCCTTCGGCCTGCAGGTCCTGGAAGCTGTATTCTTCGGGTTCGGATTTGACGAGCCAGTAGTTCATGTTTATCATTTTGTCAGGCCGATCACCGCCAGCATGCGGCCGGTGGTGCCGTTCTCTTTGCGATGGGAGAAGTAATCTTCATTGTGGGTGTAGGTGGAGTAGGGGGAGGTTTCGACCTGACTGTCGGGAATGCCTATGTCCAGCAGTTGCGCCCGGTTGGCGCTTTTCAGGCTGAGTTGCCATTTGCCCGGCGCCCGCCCTTTTTTCTTATGCGCACTGTCGAATTGCGCCGCCACCTTTTCATCCACTTCGTAATTATCGATATCGATGCAGGTGCCGATGTAGGCGTAGCAGTCTTTCGGATCGGTGCCAAACTGTTCCTGCATGGCCCGCACAGCGGCTTTGGCAACCTCCTGGCTGCTTCCCCGCCAGCCGGCGTGAATGGCGGCGATGGCCTCCTGCTGCGGGTCGTAGATCAGGATGGGCGTGCAGTCAGCGGTGGTTACGGCCAGATACAAGCCCCTTTGTCGGCTGATCAGCGCGTCGTACCCTTCGTAATGCCCGGCCTCTTCAGCCAGCAGCACCTCCCTGCCGTGCACCTGATGGCTGCTGGCCAGCTGAGCCTCTGAGATGCCCAGGGCGTCGAAAAAGCGGCGGCGGTTTTCAGCCACGTTTTCCGGCTCGTCATCGGTGTAAGTACCGAGGTTCAGGCTGGCATAGGGGCTGGGGCTTACCCCGCCGTGCCGGGTGCTTTCGGCGGCGATTAGCTGGCCGAACGGCCGGAAGATGGCAGGCTGGCGGAATGATTTGGATCGAGAGGGAATAATCATGTTGCAAAATAAAAGGAGTTCGGGATTAAATCAAAAAATCAAAAGGGAAAGGGGGAATTCGCTATATCGAGGGTTACTGATTTTTGAGTCTTGATTTTTGATTTGCCAACTGCTTTCAGCCGCCGAAGCTCGAAGAGCGTAGGAGCTCCACTGCCTAATACAACCAGGGCGACTGATTCTGATACTCCCGGATGAGCTGTTGTTTCCAGGCGGAAGGGTCCACGCGGCCGGTATGCAATTCGATGGAAAGGATCTCGATGATGTCGAAGGTTTGCCGTTGCGGGTTCCAGCGGTAGCGCGCTGTGATGTTGGCGCTGTCCTTTCTGCCGTCCCGGTTGAAGTCGTGGCGGGGCGATTCGATGTGGCGGTAGACGATATCGGGCGTGGCATTGCCGGAGCGGGGGATGGCCCTTTCGAAAAAGCCGAAGAAACTGACGAGCTCGTGGTAGTCCTGTCCACTTTTGCGGTACACGGTGCCGGTGCAGCCTCCCGAGCCGCAGTTTTCGGGTGATTGAGCTTCCATGAGGAAAAGCTGGTCGGCCGGCTGTCCGGGGCTGAGGGAGACGAACTGTATTTTACACTGGCTGCAGGGAAAGCCGGAGGAAAAAGAGTTGGCAGTGGTTCTTTTGTTGGTGCACAGGCCCAGTTGTTCGGCCAGGCGGTGCTCGAACTTGACTTGCTGCGCCCAGTTATTGGCCCAGCTAAAGACGATAAATGAAAAAATAAATAACAGCTGCCTCATGTCCTTCCCTAAACGAACGTGAACGAAATATTTTTATACCGCTACAATATGCGTGTTTCTTTGCCCGGAGGGGCGGGCGCCAACTGGAGAATTAGAATGCTTTTGGTACCTGGAAGATTACTATTCTAATACCGTTTCGTATGCAGCGCTTTATGCTCAGGCGTTCGGGCTTGATTGTTAAGCGTAGCGAAACCCGGATGGGCTACATTGTTGAATTGTCACATTGTTTTCCAGGCACTTTTTCATCGGTGGTTTTACCAGATAGGGTTCGGATGTCTTTTTAAATACTACAGCTCAAAGATACCCTTTGTTGGCCAATAGCGCCAGGCCGGCCGTAAAATTTTATTCTTTGCCCCATTTTCGCACTTGTTTAAGCGCGGCGGCGAGGTCTTTGGGGAGGGGCGCTTCAAAGCTCATGCGCTTTTCACTGGCCGGGTGCTGGAGTGCCAGTTTCCAGGCGTGCAGGGGCAGGCGGCTCAGCAGGGGGCGTTCTTCCTTTCCTCTGCCGAGCTGGAAACCCCGTTGTTTCACTTCGGAAAGGAAGAAGGCCTCCCGGCGCCCGTACAGGCTGTCTACCGCCAGGGGATGGCCGATGGATTCGAAGTGAACTCTTATCTGATGGGTGCGGCCCGTTTCGATCTGCGCTTCCACCAGGGTGAATTGGCGGAACCTTTCTACTACTTTGTAATGGGTGACAGCAGATTTACCCTTTTTAGCCACCGTCATCTTTCCGGGCTGGGTATGGCTTTCGGCTATGGGCTTGTCGATCGTCCCTTCTTCCTGAAACACCTTGCCGTCCAGCAGTACCAGGTAAGTTTTTTCCACAGTGCGGTTCTCAAACTGCAGGGAGAGGTGGCGGTGGGCCTCTTCATTGCGGGCAAAGCAGATCAGGCCGCTGGTGCCCCGGTCGATGCGGTGCACCACCCAAACCTTGCCGTGCTCGTGGGTGAGCAGGTTGAGCAGGTTAGGTTTCTCGGGTACGAAGCGGTCCGGTATCGACAACAGGCCCGGAGGTTTGTTGGCCAACAGGATATGCTCGTCTTTGAATATTATTTCCGGCTTGTACTTCGGCATGGTTTACAGGTTTTTAAAATAGCGCTTCCCGCGGGCATAATATTGCCAGACGATACTGCCCGGATAACGGCCCGCCATGTTCGGCGCCGGGCTGATGCTCACCCGCTCGACCAGTTCCCTGGCCTGCCGCCGTTTGCGCAGTGTCTTTCCGAACTGGCCGAAAAAAGACCAGTGGGCCAGTATGATGCTTCTGATATGCCTGAACTTGCGCTGGAAGAGAAAGAGCGCCCCCGCCAGGTAGTCGAGCAGGATGCGGCTCGGGAGTAGCCACAGCAGGCGGCTGCGGGTCTCATTTTTCAGAATGGTGAAGAGGCTGTTGCGAAAGTTGAGAAATGCCTTTCGGGGGGTGTTGTAAGATAAGGTGCCGCCTCCCACATGATAGACCACTGATCGCGGCCGCACCATCACCTTGTAGCCGGCCCGCTTGATGCGCCAGCAGAGGTCAATCTCTTCGGAATGGGCAAAGTAGTCGGGGTCGAAGCCTCCCAGGCCATGAAACAGTTGGCTGCGCACTACGAAGGCGGCGCCGGTAGCCCAGAATATCTCCTGCAGGCCGTCATACTGGCCCTTGTCTTCCTCTGTGACGGCAAAGATGCGGCCGCGGCAGAAAGGGTAGCCCAGGTTGTCGAGCCAGCCGCCGGAAGCACCGGCGTATTCGAAGTGGGTGCGCAGGTGATAGGCCCTGACCTTCGGCTGGCAGGCGCCTACTGTGCGGTCGCGCTCCATGAGCTCGATGAGCGGCTCTATCCAGCCGGGGCTAACCTCCACATCCGAATTCAACAGGATGTAGTAGGGCGCCTCCACCTGCTGCAGGGCCAGGTTGTACCCTTTGGCATAGCCATGATTGCCTTTGAGGTCAATGCTCCTGATATCCGGATAGTTGGCAGAGAGGAAGGACAGCGAGTCATCCAGCGAACCATTGTCGGCCACCACGACCTCGTAATTGTCATAGGTATCCGCCAGGACACTGGGCAGGAACTGTTCCAGAAAACTGCGGCCATTGTAGTTGAGAATGACGATGGCCACCCGAGGGGAAGTGCTCATTTTTTTTTCCGGCCGGGTATCGGGCTGATCCTCGAGAATTTCCTGTGCCGCCTGCCGGTCCTTTTCCAGTTGTTTACTCAGGCTCTCCAGCCCTTCGAACTGCACATCGTCCCGGATGCGATCAATGAGCTCCAGCTGAAGCTTGTCGCCGTAGATATCTTTGTTGAACCCAAAGAGGTTGGCCTCGATGGTCTTATTCCTGTATTGTTTGAGGGTGGGGCGGCTGCCGATGTAGAGCATGCCGCCGTAACGCTGTTTCTGATGGTAGGCAAAAACAGCATAGATGCCTTCTGGGGGTATGAGCTTGTGTTTCTGCCCGATATCCAGGTTGGCGGTAGGGAATCCCAGCCGGTTGCCGATCTTATTGCCATGGACTACCGTGCCGGTAAGCATAAAAGGGTGGCCCAGCAGGCGCATGGCGGTACTGACATCTCCCTTTTCCAGCGCCTTTCTGATCTTGGTGGAACTCACTGCGATATTCTCCACCTCGTGTTTGGCGATCTCCTTAACCTTATAGCCCGATCCGGGGCCGTGCCATTTCAGGTAATTGATGTCGCCCTGCCGGTTCAGCCCGAAGCGGTGGTCATAACCAATGACGATGTAGCGGGGGTGAAATTTATCGACCAGGAAATTCTGGATGTACTCGTCGGCTGATAATTGAGAGAACTCGATGGTGAACGGAACCACCACCACATTATCCACGCCGTAACGGCGCATCAGTTGCACTTTTTCCTCTATGGTGGCCAGCAGCTTCATGGAGTCGTCCTTCGGGTAGACCACCAGGCGGGGGTGAGGGTGAAAGGTGACGACGATGCTTTCTCCTCCTATACTGTTGGCCAGGCTCTTCACCTTTTCCAGGATTAGCTGATGCCCCAGGTGCACGCCATCAAAAGAACCGATGGTGATCACGGCATTGCGAAAGGACGGTAAATCATTAAGATCATTGAAGACTCTCATGGCAGTGCAAATGTAAGGAAGGGATAAAAATAAACGAATACTGAGCGATTTAATTTTGAGCGCGCCATTTGGTAATTTCGGAAAACAAATTCCAAAACTGTTCTTTACCCCGAATTGTTTGTAATTTTGTACCTTTTGGCTTAACAACAATAAATCTAAATAAAAATAGTACTGCCGCGCAGATGAGTTTTGACAAAAGTAAAATAGTAGAAGCCCTTGCCAGGGTCACTGACCCCAATAGCGGGCAGGACATCATCACCATGAGCATGGTGCGGGACCTGGAAGTGGATGATCAGAACATCAACTTTTCGCTGGAACTCCCCTCCCTGGACACCCAGAAGAAAGTCGAGTTGAATTTCGCCTGCATGCAGGCCGTTCAGGAGATCTATCCCGAAGCCAATGTCAATGTGCATATGATCGCCCGGGCCCCGGGAACCCAGCAGAGCAGCAGCCCTCTGGCGCATGTGAAGAACATCATAGCGGTGGCTTCCGGGAAAGGGGGAGTAGGTAAATCTACCGTAGCCGTCAACCTGGCCCTGGGCCTGAAGAAACTGGGCGCCAAGGTCGGCCTGATCGATGCCGACCTCTATGGCCCTTCCATCCCGACCATGCTGGGCCTTCAGGGCGAACGCCCCAGGATACAGGAAGTATACGGCCAGCCCAAGATACTGCCCCTGGAGGCCTTCGGGATGCCGGTCATGTCTATAGGCTTCATCGTCGAGCCGGAACAGGCGGTCGTCCTTCGTGGCCCGCGGCTGGCAGGCATCATCAAACAGTTTTTCCAGGACACCATCTGGCCGGAACTCGACTATCTGGTGGTTGACCTTCCTCCCGGCACAGGAGACATACAGCTGACCCTGGTGCAGACCGTGCCCGTTACCGGCGCCGTTATGGTCACCACGCCTCAGGATGTGGCCCTGTCGGATGCCGTAAAGGCCATGAATATGTTCCTTATGCCGTCGGTTAATGTTCCTATACTGGGGGTCGTGGAAAATATGGCCTGGTTCACCCCGGCGGAATTACCGGACAACAAGTACTTTATCTTCGGTGAAGGTGGGGGCAAGAAGCTGGCTAAACAAAGCGAGTCCATGCTCCTGGGCCAGGTGCCCATCGTACAGAGCATACGGGAATCCGGAGACGAAGGCAGGCCCATCGTACTGAGAGATGTCCCGCAGGCCAGCGATGCCTTTCTGGAGGTGGCGAAAAATACAGCCCGCCAGGTGGCAGTGCGCAATGAAATGATGGGGCCAACCCAAATAGTCAAAATGAAAACCTGAAATTATGTCAGATAAAAATAAAAAAAACCTCCTACGCCGCATCGATGAAGCGCTTAACGATGTACGCCCTCACCTGGCGGTGGACGGCGGCAACGTGGAAGTCGTAGATGTCACGGAGGATAAGATCGTAAAGATCAAGTGGCTGGGTACCTGCGAGTCCTGCAGTATGTCTATCATGACCATGAAAGCCGGGGTAGAGCAGGCCATCATAGGCAAGGTGCCCGAGATAAGTGGCGTGGAGGCCATTAACGGCCTGGAGGTGGGGTAGGATATTTGCCCTTTGCTCAAATTGCGAATCGTACCTGCCTAAATCGTAGATCTGAAATCAGGCGCTGAACATACACCGTCATGCGGATTTTAGATTTACGATTTGCACATTTACGATTTGAGATGTGCACCCTGCTATCGGCTGCTCTGCCCTGGAGTCGAATCGTAAATCGTACACGCCTGAAGTCCCCAGATCCCCATTTATCCACCACACTGCCCACTGTCTACTGCTCACTGCCACACTACCTACTGCTCACCGCCCACTGCCACCACGACTGACCTTGCCTTAACTTTCAGCCTTCTTGTTTTGAGTAGCGGGGCTGTATCTCTTTCCTGAAAGTCCATAGGGCTGGGAGCGGCGGTGTCGATCAGGCGCCGCCATTTCCATTTCCGGTGGGAAGGAAGCTCAAAATCCAGGCTTTCCCAGTAGGCATTCACCATTACGTGCAAGCGCTCCTCATAGTTTTGATTGGATAGGGTATAGGCTATGCTGTGGGAATGTTTCCCCCAGTCGGGCTGGCCGGCGTTCACGCCATGAAAGATACAGGAGGAACTGCCGAGGTGTTCGGGAGAGTTCCAGTATAATTCTTCCTGAAAAAAGGGTGTAGACAGGTTAAAACGAGTGAGTTTCTGTACGAAACCCAGTAGTTCCTGGTTTTCCTCCACCATTTCCCAGTTGAACCAGCTGATCTCATTGTCCTGGCAGTAAGCGTTATTATTGCCATGCTGGGTACGCCTCACTTCATCTCCCATAAGGATCATGGGAGTGCCCTGGCTCAGCATCAGCAGGACCATGAAGTTTTTCGCCTGTCGCCTTCTCAGCCGTTCGACCTTGGGGTCGTCGGTAGGGCCCTCAACGCCGCAGTTCCAGCTGAAGTTGGCGGAGTGGCCGTCGCGGTTGCCTTCCCCATTGGCGTAGTTGTGCTTTTCATTGTAGGATATCAGGTCATTAAGCGTAAAACCATCGTGGCAGGTGATGAAATTGATGCTGCGGTTGGGGTCGCGCAGCAGTTTGTGGAAGAGGTCGGGGCTGCCCTTGATGCGCTGTGCTGCGGTCCAGGCCATACCTTCATCTCCTTTGACGAAGCGGCGCATATCGTCGCGGTATTTCCCATTCCATTCCGCCCACTTATCGCCTACGAAAGAACCCAGCTGATACTGATGCAGGTCCCAGGCCTCGGCAATGATCTTGGTGGAGGCCAGCACCGGGTCGGATTCGATAGACCAGAGGACGGGCGGGTTTTGTGCGGGTTGGCCTTTTTCATTTCGGGAGAGCACGGAAGCCAGGTCGAAGCGGAACCCGTCTACGTGCATTTCCGATACCCAATACCGCAGGCAATCTGCGATCATCCGGCGCACCACGGAATGGTTGGCATTGAGGGTATTGCCGGTGCCGCTGAAATTCTGATAGTGGTGGTCTTCGCCGGTAAGCATATAATAGGCCCGGTTCTCTATGCCCCTCAGGCTGAGGGTAGGCCCCGTTTCATCCCCTTCTCCGGTATGATTGAACACCACGTCCAGGATCACCTCGATGCCGGCGCGGTGCAGGGCTTTCACCATATCGCGGAATTCGTTGATCCTGCCAATGGGGTCAGGGGTACTGGAGTACTCATGATGGGGGGCGAAGAATGCGATCGGGCTGTAGCCCCAGTAGTTGGTCAGTTCATTGGGCACGTCGAAGGGGTCGAACTGTTGCACTGGCAGTAGTTCCACTGCCGTAATCCCCAGTTTTTTCAGATAAGGTATCTTCTCGATCAGGCCGCGGTAAGTACCCTGCAACTCTTCCGGCAGGCCGGAGCTGGGGTGTTTGGTAAACCCACCCACGTGCATTTCATAAATGATGGATTTTGAGAAAGGGTGATTCAGGGGTTTGTCGCCTTCCCAGTCATAATGAGAAGAATTCGCCACCACTACGCTCTTGATGGCCTGCGGGCTGTTGTCTCCCGGCCGTATGGCCGCCTGGCGGTCGTAATTGTCCATGACAACTGCCCGGGCGTAGGGGTCGATAAGTACCTTATTGCCGTCAAACCGGTAGCCTCTTTCAGCGGCGTAGGGGCCGTGCATGCGCCAGCCGTAGAGTTGCCCTTCTTTAAGGCCGGGGATAAAGATGTGCCAGTAAAAAAAGGTTCGGTTGTCGGCAGGGCCGAGGCGGAAGGTGTGCGAAGGGTAGCGGTGGTTATCTGCATCGAAGAGCAGCAGATCTACGGCTGCTGTATTCTTGGAGTAAATACAGAAGTTGACCCCTTCTTTGTACACGGTAGCCCCGATGGGGAAACTCCGGCCAGGCAACGCTTTGAGTTTATTCGTCATGAAGGTGAGTTGACCTAAAATGCGGATGTATACCGCGTTTGGCTATGGTATAATTCTGGCATTGCGATATCAAACAGGCCATTGCCTCTGGGCGCCTCTTTGTGGATGCCTTGCAGGCGCCGCCTGCATTTCCGGGCGCGTTCAGTATTGTCCTGTGTGACCTGACGCCAATAAAGCCAACAATATTACGCAATTTAGTTCAGGATTAGTACCGGGGTTTCGATAAAGTGGGCGATCGGGCCTGCGATAAAGGGCAATAGTACTGAAGCCCACCGAAGGTTTTCCTCCGAGGGGCTTCACCATACTGGTTAATTTGGTTAGGGCTGACAATCCGGGAGGAATAGTATATAATAAGCTCCCGGGCTTATACACAAAGGGATTTAGTTACTTACGGTCAGCAGGGCGATCAATATGCCGGCGATTAGCATGGGCCTGATTTTAGCCGCAAGCTAAAAAGGGGCTGCCAACCGGGCAATGTATTTGATCACCCCGATGAGATGATTATTATCATTTTCGGGGGGTTTATACCCTCCGTTTTCCCGCTCCTATGCCGGATGGCAATTACAATTCTATTGCGTAATAAGCCTCGCAGCCGGAATGCCCGGTATGGCCGACGGGCTGGCTAAGCCGCTGGAAACCCAGCCGCTGATAAAGCCGGTTGGCCTGCCACATGCGCTCTACGGTCTCCAGGTAGCACTTTTGGTATCCCAGTTGGCGGGCCGTGTTCAGGCAATGGCGGGCCAGGCGCTTGCCCCATCCCATGCCCCGCAGTTCGGGAAGGAAGTACATTTTTTTGAGTTCGCATATGCTCTCATCCGAACCGGAGAGCGGGCCGATACCCCCACAACCATAAATGTTGCCGGACCTCTCGATGACAAAAAAGGCGGCTCCTGCTCCCTGGTATGCCTCGTACATCTGATCCACCTCCGGGTCCATGATGGAATATCCTTCACCCACGGTGCCGTACTCTGTCATAACCTGCCGGATGAGCCGGGCCACGGCTTCATTGTCTTTTCTATAGGGCGCAGCCGGTAGTCCTTCTGCAGGCGGCTTTGCCTCAGAGCCTTGGTATAAAGCTGCATGCCCTTCAGGGCCGTAGCCTGTTCCCCGGCATCCAGGAGGGCAAGGGCGCCACCTACCTGTTCGTCTGCCGCCTCGTTGTTGCAGGCGGTGGCCTGCCGGCCCTTTTCTGTAAGGCGGTAAATTTTTTGCCGCTGGTCATCGGGATTGGTTTCCGCTTGCACCAGGCCCATTGCCAGCATGCTGCTTAGTAGCCGGCTGGTGGTGGATTTGTCCAGCCGCAGGATCTCGGCCAGCTCTCCGCTGCTGAGCATCCCGTGCTGGTTCAATTCAAAGAGGGCATGGCATTGGGAGTAGGTATAGCCGCTATCCTGAAAAATGCCTTTCAGCACATCCAGTTCGCGGAAAAGGGCGCGGGCTTGCCGGCGAATTTCCGGCACCAGCTTTTCGATATGGTTGCTCATTTCTTCATTTTAGTTGCAATATGCAACTTTAACATGATGAGTACAACTTTCGGGCAAAAGTTTCTGAGTCCGGGAATGCGGAGGAAAAAAAAAGAAGCCGGAGCGAGAAAGCTCCGGCTGCCGGGCCGGTTTATTTCCGGCAGAGGTTATTTTCCAGCTGAAAAAGCGCCCAAGTGGATTATTATATGAAGGTCAGTATTCCTGTTGCTGCTTAGAGGCCTGTGGTTTGGGAGGCTTATCCTTTTTGGATGCTCCGTCTTTTTCGCCCTCTTCCTTCTTATTAAGCTGTTCGTAGATCTGCTTGTTGAATTCGGCGCTGATGACGCTTTGGTCCATGCGCACCTGTTCGAGCATGACGTCCGGGGTGACCAGGCCATCGTCGAAGGAGAATACCCAGTATCCGGTGTCGTTCAGCTGGCTTTCCAGCAGCATATCAGCCTGCACATAGCCTTTTGCCCATTCTTCGGGGTCGACGCCTTCCTCCAGTTCAACGACCAGTTCGTTGGGGATGAGGTAGTCGGGTACATTATTGTCCGGCGCTTCCTTGAGCACCCACCCCTCAGACTGGGCGACCTGGTCGAGCAGGCTCTCCAGCCATTTCACCGCATTGGGGCGGATCTCTTTTCCGGTGATGGTCTTCTTGCGCGGCCCATCGAAATAGGAGATGGACACACTTTGCATATCGGGAATGCGGCCCCGGTAGGAGTCCTTATACTGCCACAGTTTGGCGTTTTGGAATTCCCGGAGCAGCCGTTCCATCTGTTCCTTTTCCAGTTTTTTCACGTGGGTTCCCAGCCGGTCGGTGAAACGTTCGCCTTTGTAGCTGGCAATTCCATTTTCATAGACAGTGAGGGTAAAAACAGGGCAGCGGCCGTAGCAGGGGCCCTTTGACATCTCGATCACTTTGTCGAGCCGGTCGAGGCTCATGCCGGCACTGGGGCCACAACTGGCGATCAGGGCGGCCGCCGTGAATAAAAAGAAGGTTAAGCCCAGTGTCCTGGGGGGTATAAGATGATTAATACTCATCAGGAACAAGGTTTGGTTTAAGCAGTGGATTGTACGTGTTCTAGCAAACAGCCAGGTGTAATTTGGGCGCCGGCTCATTCACGTAGCAAAGAATTAATTAGCACAAGCATAATGCGGAGCTTCTCCTTTTGTTACATGCCGTCTGAAAAAATTAATATTTTTAATAATTTCATGTCAGTGCGCTAAGCTGGAATCACCTGGCAATAATAAGCTTTTTGGCGTGTAAATTACCTCCATTCCTGATCTTTATATAATAAATTCCACTAATAAAAGAACGAGTGTCGACGAAGAATATGGGGCCTTTAGCCGCTTCGTCGTAGAATACTAAACGGCCGGCAGCGTCAAAAATTGCCATTTCAAATACCTCTTTTGGAGGGAGGCGGAGTGCCACTTGCCCGCCGGCGGGGTTTCCCAGGATGCCCACTTCTGTTTCTGTTTTCACTTCCCGGCTGCTCACCGGCAGGCAGGATGATTCCAGTAACCCGGAGCGGTAAAGCTGCAGGGCGGCCATCAGCCGGGCCTTCTGGCCGGCGGTAAAAAAGGACATGCAGGCGTCATTGGTGTAGTTCATGAAGTTCATGAACATATCTGGCGTGCCACAGGAGAGGCTGGGGTGAGAAGGGCACTCTGCCTGGTAGTTGAAGGCCTGCTCGGGCGTATCGGCCACCTCGTCGTCCGTCAGGCACAGCAGGTCTTCGAAGCCTTCTCCCCAGGGGTGTTTTAAATTGAAGTAATGCCCTACTTCGTGGGTGGCCGTACGGCCGAGATGGTAAGGAGGCGTTACGCTTCCGAGGGTGCCAAAATGGGAAGGGCTCACAAATATGCCTTCTTCCCCGGCGGGGGCCTGCCCGGGCAGGGGGGCATCGCCGAAAGCCCCGTCGGAACGGCCGCTGACCCAGGCATTGAGATAGTGTTCGGGATCGATGGCGTCGTGCCCGCCCAGGCTGCTGTAGCATACCCGGCGCCGCCCATCGGCAAAATCATTGCCGATACCGGCCACTGAAGTTCGCGTTCGGGTAATCGCCACCAGGCAGAACTCAATCTCCAGGTCGGCAAGCCAGGGGTGGAACAGGGCCGGCACCTCGCCTATCTCCGGGTTGGCGGCCCGGAAATCGCGGTTGAGCACGTCGACCTGCGATTGCACCTGGGCATCGGAGATATTTTCTTCGGGCGTATGCCAGACGATGTGGACGGCTAAAGGTATGGTGATGGCTCCGCGGCTTTGCAGAATATCAGCCGGGGGGGGCTTTTCGGCGGCTGTTTCCTGATGCATGAAAGAAGAAGCACAGCGCGGTTGGGCAGGGGCAGGGCAGGCCCACAGGATGAAGCCGAGCATCGCAACCGCACAGCCGGCGGGGCTCATGGCGGAGGGCAGGCCGAAGAGCTCCATTCGCACTCGCACACTCATAATGATAGGCTGGGCTTTGATATTATTGCCCTCCGCTCAGGAACTCGTACAATTCGTCGAGTTCCGGCGAAAGCACGATCTCCGTCCTGCGGTTCTGTGCTTTTCCGGCGGCTGTATTATTGCTGGCCTTAGGCTGGTATTCGCCCCGGCCGGAAGCGGTGATGCGCGTGGGGTCCACCCCATTGGATACGAGCAGGTTGGTAACGGCTACCGCCCGGTCGACGCTGAGGTTCCAGTTGCTCAGGGCGTTGCCGTCCGCGTCGGTATGGCCTTCCACCATGATGTCTATATCGGGGCTGGCTTTCAGCGCTTCCGCCAGTTCACGCAGCGCCCGCTGCCCTTCCCGGTCGATCCGGGTGCTGCCGCTGGGGAACAGGAGGTTGGAGCTGAGCGAGACATATAGTTTGCCTGCCCGTCCCTCCACCGAAAGGTCGGAGCTTGAAAACTGCAGCAGCATGGTATTGAGGCGCTCCCGCACATCATCCATATTGTCTTCTTTCATGTTTAGCATCTGCTCCAGCTCCTTGATGCGGATGTTGCGTTCCTGAAGAGCGCCCTCCATAGAGTTGTAATCGTACTCCATAGTATTGAGGCGCGTATCTTTCTGGTATAGCTCGTATTCCAGCCCTTCCAGGCGTTGTTTGCTTTCGTCGATGGAATATTGCTGGTCGGAGAGCTGGCGTTGCAGGTTGTATTTTTCATAGGAGGCCGTCTGATCGATCTCATTTCGTTCATCTGCCAGTTGATCGACTCTCTCGAGCAGCTCCTGGTAACTGCGGTAGAGGCTCTTGTTGGTTACGACGTACTGCTCCAGTTCGAGGCGGGCATTGCGCACTTCGATCTCCAGCTGCCGGTTTTCTTCGGCCAGTTTGTTGTATTCGTTGCGCAGTGAATCTGCGAGCTGGGCTTCTCCTTCGTAGTATTTTTTCTGTTCTTCCAGTTCGGAATATTCTTTCTGCGTGACGCAGCTCGAGAAAGCGATCAGTGCAGAGAAAAGGAAAAAGGCCAAATATTTCATAGCGGTGTTTGTTGAGGTGAATACACAATGTAGCAAAATTAAGCCATTTGGGGCCTATTCAAAAATCGTTTTTGTTGTCGGCATTATTGTGCAAAAGAACAGGCTTTACCTACCTTTGATGCCAAAAGCACCCATGAAGAAGTATCTCTTGATGTCAATCGTGCCCTTCCTGCTGCTTTCCTGCCAGGAGGACAAAAAAGCGGGTTCCGGTGATCAGGGAGCCCCACAGGCGGCCAGCCAGCCGCAGGCGCCGGATGCCGGCCAGATATCCACTGAGCCTTCGGC
Source organism: uncultured Phaeodactylibacter sp. (assembly GCA_964454855.1). Taxonomy (GTDB): domain Bacteria; phylum Bacteroidota; class Bacteroidia; order Chitinophagales; family Saprospiraceae; genus CAYVVK01. The sequence goes on from CAYVVK010000055.1 coordinate 13,795, forward strand.
TTCAGTGCCGCCACAAGTCAGTGCCCGCCCTGGTTTCGAACCGCTGCGCAGCGAGGACGTCCTCACCCTGCGCTTTCCGGAAGTTACTGCAAAGCCGGGAGCGGAAGTGTGCCTGCCATTGCAGGCTTATGATTTTACCCAGCTGTTGGCTATGCAGTACACCATCAGCTGGGATCCTGCACTGCTGGAGTTAAAGGGCGTGAAGGACTTCGGCCTGCCTTTCCTCGACCAGGCAGACTTCGGTTTCAATCGCGTAAAAGAAGGCCTGCTGCCCTTCGTCTGGATCAATGATGCTTTGCAAAGTACTACCATACCGGACGGAAGCGTCATTTACAGCATCTGCTTTACCGTAAAAGGAAAGGCAGGGCAGAGCGCCAAAGTGCAGTTCACAGAGCGTCCTACCCCTTTCGAGGTGGTTAACGCCAGTGAGGAAATACAGCGACTGCAGCCTTCGGAAGGCAGGGTGGTGATCGAGTAGGGCGCTGCCGGCAGTCACCCAAAGAATTATTTAGTATTCAATATCCTTGAGATTGACCACAAAACCCTTGACCTTGTGTTTGGCTTGCAGGTCCTTACGGTAGTTTTCTGCCGCTGCCTCGCTCTCGAACGGCCCAAGCAGGACTTTGTATATCGGCTTGGCAGTTCCTTTTTCGATGCTGACCAGAATGTTGTCGAACCACTTGGCCTGCAAGTCGGCTACCTGGCGGAAAACGTTCTCGTAATTGGTAAGAGAGGCTACCTGAACCGCAAAACCCTGGTCCGCAGGACGTTCCAACCGTATCCTGTACAGGCCATACTGCTGAAAGTCTTTTCCTACCAGCCGTGGCCTGGCCGTTTTGGAAGTGCCCTTGGGGGTGTCTTTGGCTGTAGAAGATTGGCTGGTTTTGGCGGCGCTTTTGGTTTCTTTTTCAGTAGCGCTGGGTTTAGCAGTTTCCGCAACACGGCTCCCGGAGGTATCCTCATAGCTGCTGGGCCGTTGGGCGGGCGTGGGGGTAGCAGCGGTTCTCTCTTCTTTTTTGGGAGCCGGCTGGGCCTGTTTGTCCGGGCGGCCAACCACTTCCACTTTCACCTCGGCCACGCCGTCCTTCACGATGCCGAGCCTTTCGGCCGCTGTTTTGGATAGGTCGACCACCCTGCCCTTGATATAGGGGCCTTTGTCGATGACGGTGACGACCACCGACTTGTTATTGTCCAGGCGGGGGACGCGTAGCTTGGTGCCGTAAGGGTGGCGCTTGTGGGCTGCCGTGAGCTTGCCCTTGTCGTATTTCACACCATAGGCGGTTTCGCGCCCCTGAAATTCGTCGGCATAATAGGAGGCCAGGCCCCACTCCTCGTTGTCGTTAGTCTGGGCGGCCAAAAGGTTGGCAGAGGCCAGAAGGAGAGTGGCCAGGAGGATTTTACTGAATACGCTTCTCATGATATTTTCGTTTTTGGAAAGTGTATTGAAATGGCGCAATGTTCAAATATAGGGATAATTACTTTTTTCCTGCAAGTTTATACAAGGGTGGGGTGCGGATTGAACCAAAAGGATTCAAAATTTGTACTTTTGCAATGATGTTTAGGAATTATGGTTCTTTGACAAATCCTGTGTTTTAAAGACATTGCTTCGTGCGGCATCCTTGCTCCTTCACCTCGCATTGATTCTGCACGAAGCACTGTCCACAGAATTTGTCAAGGAAGGGAAATTAAGAAACGAGTGAAATGAGCAAGCACGGAAGAGTACTGGTGGCAATGAGCGGCGGTATTGACAGCACGGTCACCGCCATGATGTTGCACGAACAAGGCTACGAGGTCGTGGGGATCACCATGAAAACCTGGGACTACGCCAATTCCGGAGGCAGTAAAAAGGAGACGGGCTGCTGCAGCCTGGATTCCATCAACGATGCCCGGCAGGTGGCGGTCAACGTGGGTTTCCACCACTTCATCATAGATATCCGGGATGAATTCGGCGATTACGTCATCGATAATTTTGTAGATGAATATCTGGCCGGGCGCACCCCCAATCCCTGTGTGCTGTGCAATACGCACATCAAGTGGAATGCCCTGCTGAAAAGGGCGGACGCCCTGGATTGTGAGTTCATAGCTACCGGCCATTACGCCAAGATCAGGGAAGAGAACGGACGGCGCTTCGTTTCCAAGTCCGTAGATGATAAAAAGGACCAGTCTTATGTCCTCTGGGGCCTGAGCCAGGAATGCCTGCGCCGCAGCCGCTTTCCCCTGGGGCCTTACACCAAACCGGAAGTCCGGCAGATGGCTGCCGACTGGGGCTACACCGACCTGTCCAAAAAAGCAGAAAGCTATGAGATCTGCTTTGTTCCCGATAATGACTACCGAGGTTTCCTCAAACGCCGGGTAGACGGCCTGGAGGAAGAAGTGGACGGCGGCAGCTTCGTCAATACCCGGGGTGAGGTCATCGGTAAACATAAAGGCTACCCTTTCTACACCGTAGGCCAGCGTAAAGGCCTGGGCGTGGCTTTCGGCGAGCCCATGTATGTTACGGAGATCCGCCCGGAAAATAATACCGTAGTATTGGGTACGGTAGATGAACTGGTGCGTAATGGCATGGCCGTCGGCAAACCCAACCTGATGAAGTACGAACACATTCCTGCCGGAATGGAGGCCATAACCAAGATCCGTTACAACGACCGCGGTACGCTCAGCAGCCTGGTGCAGAATGGAGACAAGGTTGAAGTGGAGTTCTTCGCCAATGTCAAAGGCGTTGCCCCCGGCCAGTCCGCCGTATTTTACGAAGGCGATGATGTGGTGGGCGGCGGGATCATCCACGGCAGCTTTCTGAACGGCCAGAATTAAAT
>CAYVVK010000056.1:0-6223 GCA_964454855.1 uncultured Phaeodactylibacter sp.
GAGCTATGCCCAGACGGGACTGCCCACTGCCCACTGCCCACTGAAACTACTACGTCTGTATAACTCCCGGGTTAAACCGCTCCACTTCCACATTATTCGCCGCCTGAATGCCCAGGGAGATCACCTGCCGGGTATCCTGCGGGTCGATGATGGCATCCACCCAGAGGCGGGCGGCGGCGTAGTAGGGTGTGGCCTGCTCTTCGTAACGGCCTTTGATCTCATCCAGCAGTTCTTCCTTTTCCTTGCTGTCCAGCTCCTTGCCCTGTGATTTCACGGCCGAGGCCTGTATCTGCAGCAATACCTTGGCGGCCTGCTCACCGCCCATTACTGCGATTTTTGCGGTGGGCCAGGCGACGATCAGGCGGGGGTCGTAGGCCTTACCGCACATGGCGTAATTGCCTGCCCCGTAGGAATTGCCCATGACGATACTGAACTTGGGAACGGTGGAATTGGCCACGGCATTGACCATTTTGGCGCCATCCTTTATGATGCCGCCGTGCTCGGAGCGGGTACCCACCATAAAACCGGTGACATCATGGAAGAATACCAGGGGGATCTTTTTCTGGTTGCAGTTCATAATAAAGCGGGCGGCCTTGTCTGCCGAATCGGAATAGATCACCCCACCGAACTGCATTTCGCCCCTGGCGGTCTTGACGATCTCGCGGTTGTTGGCCACTATGCCCACCGACCAGCCGTCGATGCGGGCGTAGGCGCAGATGATGGTCTTGCCATATCCGTTTTTGTAATAAGTGAGCTTGGAATCGTCCACGATGCGCTTAAGGATTTCCGTGGTCTTATAAGGCTTGTTCCCCCCTTCGGGATAGAGCGCATACAATCCCTCGGGATCGTGCGCGGGAGGAGCAGGTTCGGCGCGGTCGAAACCCGCTTTGTCAAAATGGCCGATCTTGTCTACCAGCTCACGAATGGTTTCCAGGCAGGTTTGGTCATCGGGCATTTTGTAATCGGTCACTCCCGATATCTCACTCTGCGTGGTGGCGCCGCCCAGGGTTTCCTTGTCCACCGCCTCGCCGATGGCCGCCTTGACCAGGTAGGGGCCGGCCAGAAAGATGGAGCCGGTGCCTTCCACGATCAGGGCCTCGTCGGACATGATGGGCAGATAGGCCCCGCCCGCCACACAACTCCCCATAATGGCGGCGATCTGCGGGATGCCCATGCTCGACATGCGCGCGTTATTGCGGAAGATGCGCCCGAAATGCTCTTTGTCGGGGAAGATCTCGTCCTGCATGGGCAGAAAGACGCCGGCGCTGTCCACCAGGTAGATGATGGGCAGGCGGTTTTCCATGGCGATCTCCTGCGCCCGCAGGTTCTTCTTGCCGGTAATGGGGAACCAGGCGCCGGCTTTCACCGTAGCATCATTGGCCACCACCACGCATTGCCGCCCGCAGACCAGGCCGATGCCGACGATCACGCCTCCGGCCGGGCAGCCTCCGTAATCTTCGTACATCTCATAGCCGGCAAAAGCGCCGATCTCGAAAAAATAGCTGTCGTCATCAATAAGGTGCTCAATGCGCTCCCGGGCGGTCATCTTGCCCTGCTTGTGCTGTTTCTCGATGCGCCGCTCTCCTCCTCCGAGGTAGATCTTCTCCAGGCGGTGCTGCAAACGGGAAAGCAGCAATTTCATATTGTCATCGTTCTTGCTCTCTTCGATATTGATCTTGGCCATTTTTCAGTTTGCTTGATGGTGATAGGCGGGTAAAGATAGGGGAAATGTGGTGGGGTTTCGGTGTTGAGGTGTTGAGGTGTTGAGGTGTTGAGGTTATGAGAAGCCGCTCAATGTAGGAATGACTCAAGCACATAAATACCTAAACACATAACCACTTGAACGCTTCTCTTCTAATCCACCGGGAAAGCATAATAATACTCCCCGGGATAATTCTCGTAGATGCCCTCCAGCATGACCTTACCGCTGGCTTTCTCGAGTTCCACGATGAGCTCCTCTACCGAATTGACGGGGCGGTTGTCAATTTTGGTGATGATGAAGCCCGGGTCCATATTGGTGCGCTCCATACGGCTGCCGCGGTAGATGCTGATGACCTTAACGCCTTCGGCCTGCAGGCGGCGCTGTTCTTCGCGGGTGAGGTTGCGCAGTTCGAAGCCCAGCTCCATGAGCACGTCTTCATTCTTTTCCGTCACCAGCGAGGTGCTGTTGCTTTTATTTTTGAGCAGCACATCGGTGGTCTGTTCCTTGCCGCTGCGGATGTAGTCGACACTGACGCTATTGCCGGGCCGGTAGCGGCCCAGCTGTTCCTGCATTTCCGGCAGGGTCTTGGTTTTCACCCCATTGATGCCGATGATCACGTCGCCCTTGCGCAGGCCGGCATCATCGGCGCCGCTGCCTGGCGTGACGCGGGTGACGAACACCCCTTCCACGGCTTTCAGCCCCAGCTCCTTTGCCCGTTCATTGGTCATTTCATCGATGAAAACGACGAGGATACCCCGTTGTACGACCCCGTAGTCGCGCAGGTCGCGAATGACTTTGCGCGCCAGGTTGGCGGGCACGGCAAAGGAGTAGCCTTCATAGCGGCCCGAGCGGGTGATGATGGCCGTATTGATGCCGATGAGCTCTCCATTGGTGTTGACCAGAGCACCGCCGCTGTTTCCGGGATTGACGGCGGCATCGGTCTGTATGAAAGATTCGATGCGGTCCTGCCCTTCCAGGATGTCGATGCTGCGCCCCTTGGCGCTGACGATGCCGGCCGTAACAGTAGACTCCAGGTTGAAAGGATTGCCTACGGCCAGCACCCACTCCCCTATGCGCAGGGAATCGGAATTACCGAATTCCAAATAAGGCAGGCCCTTTGCTTTGATCTTGATTAGCGCCAGGTCGGTAGAGGGGTCGATGCCGATGAGTTCGGCATTGAACTCTCTTTTGTCGTTGAGGGTAACTTCTATCTCGTCACTTTCTTCGATGACATGATTGTTGGTCACGATGAAGCCGTCCGGCGAGATGATGACGCCTGAGCCGGAGGCCGAGCCCAGGGAGGAGCCGCTCCAGAACTCGAAGTTCCCGCCGCTCTGCATGGTTTTAATATTGACCACCGCCGGGGTGACCGCCTCTGCCGCCGCGATGAAGTTCGTAGGCGAGGAAGAGAGGAATATGCGCTGTTTGCTGACGTCCATGGGGTCGAAATTGGTATAGCGGGCAGGGACCGTCTCGCGAATGAGGATCTCCTTGGGTTGTTCGAAATAACGGTATATCAGCACCGCAAGAAGCGCGCTAAGCAGGGAGCTGATGCCTATCAGAGCATATTGTTTCATAATCGGGCCTTTGAAAAGTTCTTTGTCGTTATAAAACGGCAAATAAAGTTAGTAAATTTTTGAAGGCATACCAACATATCTCTATTTACCACATATAGGGTAATACGCCTGCTGGCGGAAAAGGATTGGCGAAAAGGGCGGTTTTTTTAAAAAATAGCAGGGAAAGAGCGGTTCCTGCCCTTTCCCTGTTTTTGTTCCTCAACCTTTTTCCTCCTTTCCACTTATCCGGTAGCGGAAGCCCAGGTAGAGGTTTCGGCCGAATACCGGCCCCCAAACCAGGGAAGCATCAAAGAAGGGCCCGAAAGGGCCTTCGGGGGCGATGATGGGATCGGCCTGCCGAAAATTGAACAGGTTTTCCGCTCCGAGGTAGACATCGAAACGTTCATTCCACCGCTTGCTGACCTGGGCATTGGCCAGCAGAAAATCCGGAGACTCGCCGGGCCGGCGGTACTCCGCAGGATTAGCGGAGGTGGAAGGGATGCGCTTGGCGCCCTGCCAGTTGAGCGTAAGGTCGAATGCCCAGGCGGTATTCGTCTCGTAGGCCATATTGATGAAGGCCCGGTGCGGGGCCATGAGCGGCCGCTGCAATTCTCCTTCGGCATAAGTGATGCGGGCCTCATTGAAGCGATAGGCCAGGCGCACATCCCAGCGCGGAAGCAGTTCCATATCTACCTGCGCCTGAAAACTGGTGGACACTGAGGAGCCCTGCAGGTTATAGAAGTGCAACGCCCTGGGGCTTTGGTCGTAATCTACCACGACCTGGTTGGCAAAGGTGGTGTAATAGGCGTCCAGAGAGAGCGCTCCCCGGCGCTCCCCCAGTTTAAAGCCCTGCGTGAAATTCAGGCCGTAGTTCCAGGCCACCTCGGCGTCCAGGCCGTAGGGCGTATCTGTATCCCCGGATTGGATGACGATATCGCGGGAAGAGGCCAGAACGCCGATATTCTCGGCGAAGACAGAGGCCGTACGCTGCCCCCTGCCTGCGGAAGCCCGCAGCGTGGCCTCCTCATTAATGGCATAGCGCAGGTGGAGGCGGGGCGTCAGAAAAGTACCGAACAGGTTGTGATGGTCGGCGCGCAGGCCGGCCACCGCCGTAAAGGCCTCCACCGGCTGATAGGCGTATTCAAAAAAGGCGCCGGGCACCCGTTCATTGCGGGTGTAGGCCTTGCCGTTCACCATTTCATCGTACTGGTCCCACTGAAAGCTGGCGCCGGCCTTAAACTGGTGGCGGGTGTCCACGATGATGCTCTGATAGATCAGGTTGGCATAGGCGGAGGATTGGTTCGCATCGTAGCCGCGACGGCCGAAATAGGCATCCTGATCGTGGTACAGGGCCGAGGCCTGCAGGCCGATGCTGGCGTAGGGCTTCTCCGCAAAGACTTTACCCATCTTTGCCCAGCCTTCCAGGCGGCGGGTGGTGAGCCGGGCGCCCCACAGCTGGCCCGAGGGCTCTTCCGGGCGGAAACCTTCCTGCCCGCTGATGTCATCTGCGTAAGCCCCTTTCACGCCAAACTGCGCCTCCAGGCCATTATCCCCCTGAAATTTCCAGCGGTTCAGGGCGATGTACTGTTCGCTGAGGGGGTTGTCCAGAAAGCCATCCTCGTTGTTGTCTACTTCCATCTTCTGGTTTCTGGCGTGAAGGAGCAGGCCGGTGGACCAGCGCTCCCCGAGAGGCTGGCTGAAATTGGCGTTGCCTTCCAGCCGCCCCATCTGGTTGCCGTAAAGGTTGAGGTAGAAAGGATCGCTGCTTTCAGGTTTGCGCAATTCCACATTGATCTGGCCGGCAATGCTCTCAAAACCATTCACCACCGAGCCTACCCCTTTTTGAAGCTGCATGCCTTCTACCCAGGGCCCGGGCGTGTAGCTGAGGCCGTAAATAGCCGATAGGCCCCGCACATCGGGTATGTTTTCCCGGGTGATCTGCAAATAAGAGCCAGCCAGGCCCAGCATTTCGATCTGCCGGGCGCCGGTCACGGCATCTGTGAAGGACACATCGGCGGCAGGAGTCGTTTCAAAGCTCTCCGAGAGGTTGCAACAGGCCGCTTTCATCAACTCCTGCTCCCCTATCTGCTGCACCTTGATGGGAGCCAGCAGGGAGGTTTCCGTAGTACGGCGACGGTAAACCACTTCCACGGTATTCAGCAGCTCGCCGCTGCGCAGGGTGATCTCCAGGTCAAAGTCCTCCCTAACCTGAATGGTATCGGAACCAAAACCCACGAAACTGACCACCACCTTATCGGTTTGGGCCAGCCAGGGCATCTCAAAACGGCCCTCCTCGTTGGTGACGGCGCCCTCATCGGTGCCCAGCCAGCGGATGTTGGCGCCGGGCAGGGGAAAAGCTTTTCCTTTTTCCTCCGCTTCAAAAACGGTGCCCGCCAGGTAAGCCCGCACGGTATTTTCTTCTTCCACCCGGTGGGCGGCGCGCACCGTTTCGCTGCGGTACTTGCAGCAGGCGTGGAGCGATTCGTAGGCTTCATCCGGCGCTTTCAGTTTTTCAGTGTCATGGCCTGCACCGGCCACCTTTCGGTGTAATTGGTTCTCATCAAAAACGCCCGGTGCGTAAACTACCGTCAGCGTTTTGGAGGGAATGTCCCAGTTGGCGGAACGAACGCCCCCTGTTTCGAGGGCAGCATTTTCAATGCGTTTTTTACACATGCCACAGACACCGTCCACCTCTATGCTGATGCTGTCCGTGGCCGAAGCATACTGCTGTGAGAAAAGTGGATGGAATGAAAAGAACGCCAGGCACAGGCCCAGCAATATATTATGGATCTTCATGGCCAATATATTATTGGAGGGGACCGCTTTCGCCTGTTACTGCCCTTTCTTTAAGGGTTGCGGACTGCAAAGCTATCCCAAAATTTTTAAAATAAAAACGATTAAAGGTACCACGACAATGCATGCGCACTTTCGAATAACAGCAGGCCTATCAATCAGCCCTACTGCA
>CAYVVK010000056.1:6323-16398 GCA_964454855.1 uncultured Phaeodactylibacter sp.
CACTGCTTACTGCACACTGCTTACTGCACACTGCTTACTGCACACTGCTTACTGCACACTGCTTACTGCTTACTGCTTACTGCTTACTGAAACTGCGGCGGATGCCAGATGAGATACTGAAAATCGAACTGATAAGCGGCGAGGAAAGGAAGAAGTTCATTGCCGAAAAGGGCAGGAAGAGGAAGCTTATCCGCCCTGGCCATGGCTACGGCAGGCGCCGGACAGCAGGTGCACTCGCAGGAAGGAGGGCAGTGGCCTTCTTCCGTGCCGCTCTCCTGATCGGGACTGTCGGCACAGCAATGGTGTTCTTCCTGGCAGGAATGCGCCCGTTCTTCCTGCACTACCGGGGCTTCGCCGGCACAGAAAGAGCCTGCCTGGCAGGGCGCCAGAGAAAAGCTCAATAGCAGGAAGTTCAATATGACGATTGTTGCTAAGCGCATGTGGCGGCAAAAATAAGACTTTATCACTATACCTGCAAGCCCCCCCCAGGGCAGCCCTATCCTCTGCTCAAATATTTTTATCTTTGCAACCGATGCAGGCAGAGCAGTTACCGGCTTCTGGCCCTGCATTTCAAAGTAAAAGATATGAGCGACAAAGAAGAAAGGAAAGACCCCTTTGACGGGGAATACATGGGCAACATCTGGGGCTGGCGCTTTTCCCTGATCGGGCTGGTGCTGATCGTTTTTCTTACCGGCGTGATCGTATACCGGCATTACGTGCTGGACATACCCGCAGGTTTCGAAGATCCCATGGAGGAACAGGCGCCGCCACAGGACACCAATACAACCGACAGCTTGAAAACCGATGAATAAGATCCCATTTCAGAAATACCAGGGCACCGGCAATGATTTTGTGCTCATCGACCAGCGGACAGAACAGTACCTCCGGCGGGAGGGCCAGTCCCAGATCGCCCGTCTCTGCCACCGCCGCTTCGGCATCGGGGCCGACGGCCTCATTCTGCTGCAGGACAATCCCGATTACGATTTCGAGATGATCTACTTCAATGCCGACGGGCGGGAAGGCAGCATGTGCGGCAACGGCGGGCGTTGCATTGTGGCCTTCGCCCATAGCCTGGGCATTATCGGCGATCACTGCCGCTTCCTTGCCGTAGATGGCCCGCATGAGGCGCGGGTGCGGCCCGACGGCTGGATAGAACTGAAGATGAGCGATGTAACAGACATCGAGGAAGGCGAGGGTTTTTACTTTCTGGATACCGGCTCTCCTCATTACGTCGCCTTCGTAGAGGAGCTACAGCAGGTAGACGTCGTCCGCCGGGGCCAGGAGGTCCGCTATTCCGAGCGCTTCCGGGAGAAAGGCACCAACGTCAATTTCGTACAGGCGGCCAACAAGGCCATCAGTGTCGCCACTTACGAGCGGGGCGTGGAAGACGAGACCCTCTCCTGCGGCACGGGTGTGACGGCGGCGGCCATCGCGCATTATCTGCGCCATCCGCAGGGCCCAAAGGCCAGCATTCCCATCGAGGTAAAGGGCGGGCAACTGGAGGTGCGCTTTGAAATAAAAAAGGGCCGCTTCACCAATATCTGGCTGTGCGGCCCTGCGGAGAATGTGTTTGGAGGATTGGTTAGGGCTAAGACAGGAGAAGTGGGTTGACAGTTTTAGGGTACTTAAGTAGGCGGATGGTCACGTTCAGGCTTTTATAGCCTCCGCCCTGAGGCGTGGTGATGGGCCCTTTGAGAAATACCGGGTTGCGGCGCAGGGCTTCCCAGGCTTCCGGGCTGATGCCCGACTGATGGCCTTCCAGGTAGGCCTCTTTTCCGATCTTGACTTCTTCGTATTCGAGGCGGGCGCCGGCGGCATTCAGAATGGCCAGGGTGGCGTCCATGATCTCTTTACCGATGCCGTCGCCCTTTGCAATGGTGGCTTTGGCGGGTTTGACTTGACTGGCGCGCTGAGATTGATAAGAAGCTGCTTTTTGTAAGTCCATAGTGTAAAAGATTTGTTAGCGCCGCAAGAAAAGCCGGGGGCCAGGGCACTACCGGCGGCACTGGGTTTGTAATAGTTTTACTATCAACAAGGGGCGGCACCCTTGGTTCGCAGGAAGGTAAAAAAATCTGTGCGTGGATAGCAAGGGCTATGAGAAAAGACAATTCAGCCAGGTAAACGACCTGAACAGCAAAGCTATTATATTGCATGGGCTGAAGCCCCTCGTCCAGACTGAGCGCCTCGAAAACCAGCACAGCACAGGGTTTTCCGTCCTGGTTCGCCGTGGCCACGAAGAAGCTAACCGGCACGAGGCCGCCATCGGTATGAAGGAACTTCGTGCGTTCGCTGTGCGGCCCCTTTTCCCGAAGCGCAGCCCGTGGCCTCCGCCAGGCTCATAGATCAATTGGAAATCAAAACAGCGCGATTGGAAATTTTTACTCGCCGGCACCGGTTTTGCCCTCCGGCAGGCGCCCGGAATGGATACAGCCAAAAGCGAAAACGCCGAGCATGTCGACGACCTCCTCCAGGAAGCCCTCCCGGAAGCGAATGTCGGTCAGGCGGGGAAGATGTTCAGCAAAGTATATATTATTATTGGCTGTTTCCAGCAACATGCTGGCCAGGGAACGGGGGTAGGCAAAGGAAGGGTTGACCTCCAGGATGATATCGGCGATCTTGCCGCACAGGGCCTTGTAAGAGAGGAAAAAGCCCTCGCGGTTCTCTTCATCTACATTCTTTTTGTGATAAGCCTTCTGGCCTTCGGTGACCACAATGCGGTGAAGCACCTCGGTATCCACATACTCTATGGTGGTACTGCGCTGAGAGGTATCCACCACCACCCGGATAGCGGCTTTCAATTTTTCAGACGGGGTGGGCAGGTTCATGGTGTAAAAGCCTACCCGGAACTTCATCCACTCCCAGTACCAGTTGACCAGGTAAACGAACAACAGGTGTTTGTTCTCGAAGTAACGATATACAGAGGCCTCTGTGGAATGGATCTGGTCCGCCAGCTTCTTAAAGGTGAAGCTCTCGAAGCCGATCTCGTCGATCAACAATATGGAATGCTGTATGATGCGTTGCCCCAATTCCGTCTCCTGGGGGTTTTTGACATAGAGATTCTCATTGACTTTTAAGTTGATCGTTACTTTCAGCATGTTGTGTGCTTTAAGAGGCAGAAGTCACCCTATCGTAAATATACTTCCAAAAAAGAAATTCAAGAAGGCTCGAGGGCATTTATTTTTAACAACTGCCAAGGAGCCTTTGTTCCCTCTCTTCCTGAATACGCACCTTCCACACAAATGAAACGATAGGCTTACTATCTGAAAAAGCCGCCATGAAAGCCCAAAATCGCCTGAAATCAGTTTTTTTTCAAAAAACTCGCTTACGCGTTTGATAAAAAAGAATAGTAAAGCTATCTTTGCTTTCAGAATAATGAAAAACCATGCCTTTACCCCCAATAGCAATATGATCCTTAAAGCAAAATCTCTTTAAATAATTTACTGAAAACCAATAAGTTAATGAAAAAATAAAGAAAACTAGAAAAAACAACTCTAAACTTTAAATCTTATTCAATAATCTTTATAGATAGTAAAGCTATCAGTTAACACAAAATCAGTTCCAATGGCAATGACGATGAATCAGAATAAAACCGAGATGACACCTGTTCGGCAGCAGCTTATCGAGGCAGCCCTGTCTGTCATACAGCACGAAGGCCTGAGCCAGCTCTCAGCCGACCGCATAGCACAACAACTCGGCCGTCCTCAGGCAGAAGTGGAGGCACACTTCCCTTCGCTGAACAGCCTGTACAAGGGAATACAGAACTATTTCTGGGCTACCCTGGAGAAGAACTACAAGTACGACGCCGAGTCCTGCTACTATGAGGGGGAACACCTGAAGGCGGTATTGTTCGGCCTGGTGCGCTGCTGCCTGGCCAGCCTGCGCCAGGCGCAGATGGACAATCTGCTGGCTGCTTATTCCATCGTCCGCTCTCAGTCGCCGATAAAAGCAGCTCCTTATATGCAGGAAGCCCGCGATACGATCGAGCGCTCCTTCAAAGCCATTAATCCCAGCTATCAGCAGGCAGGAGAGCTCGCCGACCGCCTGGTGGGCATGGCCATAAGCTTTACCATCGACGCCACCCACCTGCCCAAGCTCTGGAATGAAACACGCCTGGTAGACGGCCTGGCCCATCAGGTCAGCGACCTGTTGGAATATACGGCCTTTGGCCTGATCTACAAGCGCGAACAAATAGCCGCATGAAGATGCCGCTGACAATCCTCGGATGCACAGCCTGTATAGTACTCGTCCTAATAGGCATTAAATATCGCTACGAAGGGTGGATACTGGAAGGATATACCTTTCTTGGCGTCGGCGTCTGGTCGTCGCTTCTGTTCCTGCAGGAGATTCCAAAGATACAAGAGAAACAACTAGGGCAATAAGTTGTGCTTTCAGTATGCAGTAGTATATCGCCGCCCCCCTGAGGGCGGCTTTTTTTTTGCCCGGTGTGATCCCTTCTCCTCGTTCGTATGTTTTATCGCCGGTTGACAGTATTGATTTCGAATTGCAGGGGACACATCATCGCCCTGAAGGGACAGATAGAGAAAACGCCGGTCACTTTCGGCCTGGATTCCGGCGCCGAGCTCAACCTGCTGGACCGCAGGGCGCCCCGGCAGGTAATGAAACACTTCAAGATCGCCCGCCGCCCCATGCTCAACGGCACCGGGCAGAAGGCCGTGGAAGTGCTGGCCGGAAAGCTGTACCGATTTCACCTGAACGATCAAATCCGCTTTTCCGGCATGCGCACCCTGATCACCAATATGATGAGCTGAATCTCTCCACTCAAAACTCCTCATCCAAAACTCAAAACTCCTCATCCAAAACTCAAAACTCCTCATCCAAAACTCAAACCTCCCCGGCAAATTCCCCATCTTTGCGGCTCAATCCACTACAATTCCGAAACTATGTCCGACAACAAATTCATTTTTTCTATGGAGGGCGTCTCCAAGACTTACGCCCCCGGCAAGAAAGTACTGAATAATATCTGGCTGAGCTTTTTCTACGGCGCCAAGATCGGCGTGCTCGGCCTGAACGGCGCCGGCAAATCCACCCTGCTGAAGATCATCGCCGGCAAGGACCAGAACTACGAGGGCAAGATCCACTTCGACGGCAGCTACAAGATCGGCCTGCTGGAGCAGGAACCCACGCTCGACGAAGGCAAGACCGTCCGCCAGGTGGTGGAAGAAGGCGTGCAGCCCATCGTCAACATGCTGAAAGAATACGAGGAGATTAACCTCAAACTGGCGGAACCGATGGATGATGACGAGATGATGAAGATGATCGAAAAGCAGGGCGAACTGATGGAAAAACTCGACCACCACAACGCCTGGGAACTCGACCACCGCCTCAACACCGCCATGGAATCCCTGCGCTGCCCGCCCGAAGATGCCGAGGTCAAGGTGCTCTCCGGAGGCGAGCGCCGCCGCGTGGCCCTGGCGCGCCTGCTGCTGAGCAACCCCGATATTCTGCTGCTGGACGAACCCACCAACCACCTGGATGCCGAATCTGTGGACTGGCTGGAGCAGTACCTGCAGAACTTCCCCGGAACCGTCATCGCCGTGACCCACGACCGCTACTTTCTCGACAATGTAGCGGGCTGGATCCTGGAGCTCGACCGCGGCGAGGGCATTCCCTGGAAGGGAAACTACTCTTCCTGGCTGGAGCAGAAAGCCCGCCGCCTGGAACAAGAGGAAAAAACCGAAAGCAAGCGCCGAAAGACCCTGGAGCGCGAGCTGGAATGGATACGCATGGCGCCCAAAGCCCGGCACGCCAAGGGCAAAGCGCGCCTCAACGCCTACGAAAAACTGGCCGATGAAGGCGCCAAGGAAAAAGAAGCCAAACTGGAACTCTACATCCCCCCCGGCCCGCGCCTGGGCGATGTGGTGATCGATGTGGAAAACCTCAGCAAGAGCTTCGGCGGCCGTGTACTTTTCGAAAACCTCAGCTTCAGCATCCCCAAGAACGCCATTGTCGGCATCATCGGCCCAAACGGGGTGGGAAAGAGTACCCTCTTCCGCATCATCATGGGCGAGCAAACACCCGACAGCGGCAGCGTGGAGATCGGAGATACGGTTCAACTGTCGTACGTAGACCAGGGGCACAAGCAGCTGCAGGACAAGGAAAAGACCGTCTACCAGGTGATCTCACAGGGCGAAGAGATCCTGCAGGTGGGCAATACCTCCGTCAATGCCCGCGCCTACCTCAGCCGCTTCAATTTCAGCGGCGACACCCAGCAGAAGAAGGTGGCCGTGCTCTCCGGAGGCGAGCGCAACCGCCTGCAGCTGGCCATGACCCTGCGGGAAGGCGGCAACGTGCTGCTGCTGGATGAACCCACCAACGACCTCGACGTCAATACCCTGCGCGCCCTGGAAGATGCCCTGGACAACTTCGCCGGCTGCGTCCTGGTCATCAGCCACGACCGCTGGTTCATCGACCGCCTGGCCACCCACATCCTCTCCTTTGAGGATGAGGCGGAGGTGGTTTTCTTTGAGGGTAACTACTCGCAGTATGAGGAAATGAAGAAGGAGAAGTATGGGGAGGTGGAACCGCACCGGCCTAGATTTAAAAATGTGATCAATAGATAGCCTGAAAATACGTTCGGAAGCCTGGCTTGAGGACGGATTCCAGGCTTCCAATTTGCTACTGGTAGGAAAAGAAACTATCGCAGAGCATTTGGCGTTGTAAAGTAAAATTTATAGCCATGACTGAACTGAAGCTGCCTTTAACTAATGTTCAGCTAGAACTACTGAAGCTTTTTTCTACAGATCTTCCTGAAGAAGACCTAAAAGAATTGAAGTTGATGCTTGCACAATTCTTTGCAGGCCGGTCCATAAAATTAGCTGATAAGATATGGGATGAAAAAGGGCTTAGTAATGAAGATATGGATGATTGGCTGAATGCAGAAGATCAATGAGAATTGTTTTAGATACCAATGTACTACTGGTTTCTATATCCAGCCGTTCCAAACATCATTGGCTCTATCAAGCGCTCCTCCAACAAAAATACAGGCTGTACATTACCCATGACATCCTTAATGAATACGAAGAAAAGATTGGGCTCCACTGGAATCCGGAAGTAGCTAAATCTGTTGTGAGGACGTTGCTTGAACTACCGAATGTTCACCAATCTACAACCTACTTCAATCTTCAACTTATCGAAAAAGATCCTGATGACAATAAGTTCATAGATTGTGCCTTTGCCAACAACTGCCATTACATAGTATCCAACGACAGAGATTTCGACATTCTAAAGACTGTAGATTTTCCCAAGATTGAGGTTGTAAAGTTGGAAGAATTCAAGGAGATTTTCGAGAGTAGAGATAGGGACTAAAGCGCCTGCCACAAGCGGGAACTGATGCTGAATATACTCGCCGGATTAAGCTCCCCGCTCTTCACCTGCTTTCGCGTGTAGGCAATAAACTCCTCCACACCCAGGTCATCTAAAGTGCCTCCTTCGGCAAAGTGCATGCTGTAGATCATGCCCACCGCGCCGGTAAAGAAGCCCATCACCGCCGCATTGGTCAGGCTTTCCGACCAGCTGCCGAACCTTTCGTTGGGATCGAACAGGGTGCTGGCGCCATAGGAGAACAGGCGGGCGATGGTGCTGAAAGTCAGGGCGCTGAGCACCGAACGCACTTTCTGGTGTTCAAAAGGCTTTTCATAGGCTTCAGCCAGTTCTCTTATCATATGCACCTGTATGGCTGTCACGGCCGCTACATCCAGGCCGGGCAGAGGAATGAGGCCGG
Source organism: uncultured Phaeodactylibacter sp. (assembly GCA_964454855.1). Classification (GTDB taxonomy): domain Bacteria; phylum Bacteroidota; class Bacteroidia; order Chitinophagales; family Saprospiraceae; genus CAYVVK01. Next base: position 14,065 of record CAYVVK010000056.1, read on the forward strand.
AGCCGGAGGACATCAGGACGTGTTTTTTGATGATATCGTCTACCATTTCGGAAAATGGGGTGGGTTCTGCTGCAGTGGCGGGATGGCCGTTCTGTCCTTTCATGCGCGCGGGATTTCTTGGAATGAAAATTTGTATATCAACGTCAGTTCGGGATCAAACCATTTGAATATCAACAACTTGCAGTTCTCTGGAGCTATTCGCCGCTCGCTATTTGCCATTCGCTGCGGCCTGCGAACAGCGAACTGCCATAAGCGAACTGCAATTGCAACGATTTACCATCAATTTTATCCCGAACTCACGTTATATCATTAAAACCAAGAGAAAAGGGGGCTTGTTTGGTGGGCGGGGTATTTTCTTGAAACCTTGCCTTTTACTCAAATTGTAAATGGAACGCCAGCGAAGTAAATCGCAAATGCCAGATCGGCTACATTTACGATTTGCGCATTTACGATTTCAGATTTCTGCCTTGCCTTCAGCTGCATCGCATTGCCCCTTTTCGGCTGCTTGCTGCTCTTGAGTAGGGCGCAGGAGTTCCCGAAACTCTTCTTTTCTCTGGTATAGGGGAAATAGCTCAACCTATGTAAATGAAAACCGGAAGCCGGAAGACAACGCCTTCCGACTTCCGCCTTCCGACCCTATGGGTAGGGGCTTTCGCTTGCCGTAGCGGCTTCTGCCCGCAGAGGCGGGACTTCGCTGCGCTCAGTTTCCGACTTCCGACTTCCGCCTTCCGCCTTCCTTACATCTTCTTCACATTCCCACTTCCCACCACACTCTTCGACACCTTGGGGTCTCCCTTGTAGCCCACATCACCGCTGCCGGCGATGGAAACATCCAGGGCCTGTACGTCGCCCACCTTGACGTCGCCGCTGCCGGCGATGCTCACGCTGCACTTATTGGCCTTCAGGCCGGAGGCTTCCACATCACCACTGCCGGCGATGCTGATCTCCACGTTCTTGGCGGAGCCGCCCTGCAGTTTGACGCTGCCGGAGCCACCGATGGAGATCTCCAGGTCTCCCATGTCAAAGTCATCCTTGGCGATGATGTCGCCGGAGCCGCCGATGGCCAGGGAACGGACGTTGGGCATGGTCACGTAGATGACGACGTCTTTTTCTTTCCAGCTCTTGAGCTGCTCGTCGCGCTCGATGTTCAGGCTGTTATCCTTCACTTTAATGTCCATCTTCTCGATGGCGCTGGCCGGGCCTTCTATTTCCAGTTTATGATCTCCTTTCATAAGGTAGACCGTTACGGGCAGGCCGAGGCCGATGGATTCAAAATCGTCGACTTCGATCGTCTGCTTCTGAGCGAAAGTGCTGCTGCTCGCCAGCAGGCAAAAGGCCAGAATGAGAATGGGCCAATTTTTCATAAGTGTTTCTGTTTTGTTGATTAAAAGGTTTCATTGGCAAAGACAAGGCCGGCTGTGCAGCGTTGCCTTGGCACCTTATTTTTCTACCGAAAATTGATATTTCAGGATCAATAAGCTAAATGCTGGGACGAGGCTTCGGCCTCCTGGGTTACACCGGTATGGAATTAATTGAATATATTTCGTGCTCACAATTCGGAAAACCTAAGGCTATGGCAATCTCTTCCAAGCGGCTCCACTCCCTGGATGCCTTCCGCGGCCTCACTATCGCGGGCATGATACTGGTCAATAACCCGGGCTCCTGGCAGACGGTATATCCTCCCCTGCTCCACGCCCAATGGCACGGCGCTACGCCCACCGACCTGATCTTTCCCTTTTTCCTCTTCATCGTAGGAGTGGCCATCCCCTTCGCCCTCGGCAAGCGGAAGGATCAGCCGCAGGGGCAGCTCATCCGGAAGATCGGCCTGCGCACCCTCATCCTTTTCGGCCTGGGCCTGTTTATGGCCGCCTTTCCCGGCTTTGGCATGGCGCCGGATACCCCATTGAACTGGAAGCTGGCGCATTATCTGCTACTCTCCATCTTTACCCTATCTATCTTCGGGAGAGCCGTGGCGCTGGGCCAGAAACCCACCCGTTACACCTGGGCGAAGCGCTTTCTGTACCTCGCCCTGGGGGCCGCCCTGGGCATGGCCCTCATCGGCTGGCGGCTTTACGACCTCACCGGCCTGCGCATTCCAGGCGTACTGCAGCGCATCGCCATCGTGTACGGCATCTGCGCCCTGCTTTTCCTGAAAGCTGGTTGGCGGGCCCAGCTTATTGCAGGCGCCGGCCTGCTGGTGTTCTACTGGTTCCTTCTGGCCGCCCTGCCCGTACCGGGAGGCCATCCTCCCAACCTGGAGCCGGACACCAACCTCGGCGCCTGGCTCGACCGCCTGCTGCTCGGCACCAACCACCTGTGGAGCCAGTCGGAAAC
>CAYVVK010000057.1:0-8673 GCA_964454855.1 uncultured Phaeodactylibacter sp.
TGCTTCATCCTGGCCAACGATACTACAGATTACCAGGCCACCAACTTCCTTACCGACTCGCTGGGGCGCCCGGAATACGCCAGCGTGCTCGATGTGGGAAATACGGGAACGTACAGCACCGTAGGTTTTGGTTTTGATGTGGTGCCTGTGATGCGCCTGCATATCGGCCCTTCGGGATTGTGCAGCCCTTTTTCCACCGTTACCGCATTTGAAAAACCGCCTTTCAGCCTGGCTCCCAATCCGGCGAACGACTGGCTGAGGGTGACTCTCCATCCTGAAAACAGGCGCCCGGGACTGCAATTCCAGCTGATAGATATGTCGGGCAGCATCGTTTTAACAAAAAAAGTTGGCTCGGCTAACCACAATGAGCTTAATTTGAATGTTAGGCATTTGCCACCCGGGCTCTACCAGGCCCGGCTTCGCTCTGCCGACAGGCACCTCGCTTTAGCTGCTGTGGTTATACAGCGATGAAAAACACCTCTCGTTAGTCCATATTTCCAGCACCTACTGCAAATCATTTTAAACTTTAAATCCAATTATGAAGATCATTACAAATTTGAAACTGGCGCTTATCGCCTTTTTTTCCCTGGCCATGGCGGCAAGCCTGAGCGCTCAGGATCCCACGCCTTTTTACTCCGAGGATTTCTCCAGCCAGGCGGAATTCAATGCCGAGTGGACGAATGGAGGCACCAATACCGGGCCCGAGGAGTGGAAATGGTCGGATGATCCGGGCGCCCGCCTCTTCGGCAGCCAGCCCCCCTTCAACTCCACTACCGCCGAAAACGGTTTCATCATTTTTGACTCCGACGCCAACGGCGAGAACCAGCACGATGTGACCATCACCTCCCCATCCATCGACTGCTCCGGGCAGGATCAGGTGTTTATCCGCTTTCAGAACCAGTATGCTTATTTTTCTGCTCCTCCCACTTCAGTAGCTGATGTGGGAGTCAGTACCGACGGGGAAAACTTCACCTACTATACTGTACTGGATGACGTACCGGTGAACGAGCTGAGTGCCGATGTGCAGGTCGAGATAGTGGAGCTGCCGGAGGCAGCCAACCAGGCGGAAGTGTACATACAGTTCCGCTGGCGCGGCTTCTTCGAATACACCTGGCGGATTGACGATATCGAATTGTTCAATCAGAACCCTACGCCCGCCAACGACATGCGGGTGAACAATTTCTACGCCATCGCTCCCAATTTCCTGACTCCCGCCAGCCAGGTGGAGCCCTTTGGTTTTATTGCCGACATTCAGAACGTAGGCGGGGAAACCCAGCAGAATATCGAACTGGACATCACCATACAGGACGAAGGCGGCACGGAAGTATTTGCCGATCAGCTGATCTATGGCGAAGTAGGCCCCGATTCTCTGGCCGAAAATGTGTTCTTCGAAAATGAGTTCACACCGGAAGCTACGCCCGGTAAATCCTATACCGGCACTTATTCCCTTACCATTCCTGGTGTGGAGGACGCCAATCCCGGCAACAACAGCCAGTCCTTTAGTTTTGGTATTTCCGATACACTTTTTGCCAAGGAAGACGGAACCGAACCCCTGGCCACTTCTCCTTTCGACGACAATTCCTTCTCCTTCGGTACGGTTTTCTATGTACCCAATAGCGAAGGCCTGTTCGCCCGCTACATTTCCTTTGGCATCGCCAATGCTGCTGAAGTAGCGGGAGAAACCGTGAACATCTTCCTGTACGAATGGGGAGGAGACGCCAATGAAGACTTTATGGCCAATCCCGAGGAATACGGCGATGGCCCTGTTACCTTCGACTTCTATACCATTACCGGGGAAGAGCAGGGCCTGATCACCCGCCCCCTGCTTGACCTCGACGGAAACTTCGTAGCCCTGAAGGATGGTATGTATTACATGGCCGTCATACAATACGCCACGGAAGATGATACCGACCTTCGTATCCTCTCTTCCGGCGCTCAGGATTATGGCGCTATGAACTTCTACTCTGATTCTACCGGCGTGGAACAATACGCCCTGGCACTGGATGTCAGCAATACCGGAGACTACAGCATGATCGGCTTCGGATTCGACGTAATCCCCGTCGTCCGCATGTCTATCGGCACTGATGTCATGATCGGCACCCGGGAAGCAGCTCTCCCGGCAAGTAGCCTGAAGGTATTCCCCAACCCCGTCAGCGGCCAGTTCTCCGCCGATGTGGAACTGGAAAAGCCCGCCGATCAGATCGAGATGGTGCTGATCGACCGTAGCGGCCGGATCGTGCAGCGGCAGCAGCAGGAAAACCAGCAACGGCACCGCGCCCAGTTCAACGTGGAACGGCTGCCCGGCGGCGCTTACTTCCTGCAACTGCGTACAGAGGAAGGGATACGGACGAAAAAAGTAACGATACAGCGATAAGGGAGTGCATGGATACGAAAGTGGCCTGCCTGTTCTGCTTCGCATTTGAAGCACTGTTGCCATGCGTTTGGCAGATTGCTATATTGTTAAATTGCTACATTGTTTCTGGCCAGGTATGCTAAAAGGTTGTTGTTCCCGCCCGGTTCCCCTCCTTCAGGAGGGGTTAGGGGAGGCGGCGGGAACAACAACCTTTTTTACAACAAACACCAGGCGATCAAATCAATCAACCTAATCAACCAAATGGGCCTTGCGATCTTGGAAGATCGCGCCACGACTAATCCAGCTGCTGCAGCGCCTCCTCCAGGCTTTTGACCTTAGACTCCCCATCCGCCAGTTTCTGGCGTTCTTTTTCCACGACGGGCGCCGGGGCGTTGTTGACGAAGCGCTCGTTATTCAGCTTTTTCTCTACGGACTTGATGAACCCCTGGTAGTAATCCAGTTCTTTCTGCAGGCGCTCGCGTTCCTCCTCGACGTCGATCTGCTGGTCGAGCTCGATGAAGAACTTGTCCTTGCCGGAGAGGAAGGACACACTGTTCTCTACCTCGCCATTCGTCAGTTCCAGGCTTTCCAGGTTGGCCATTTTGATAAGCATTTCCTTCAGGCCGCGCAGTTCGAGCAGTTTCCGGGCGCCGGGGGTGTCTTCGGCGTACAGCTTCAGGGCATCCTTCATTTTGATGCCTTTGTTGTTGCGCACTTCGCGGACGCTGGTAACGACATCCTTGGCCTCCTCCACGCGCGTGATGAGCGACTGCTCGTAGGCCTGCGGCCGGGGGTAGCGGCTGACGATGCAGTCCTCGCCTTCTTCCCGCTCGCGCAGGTGGTGCCAGATCTCTTCCGTGACGAAGGGCATGAAGGGATGCAGCACCGTCATGAGCTTTTCGAACAGGGCGGTGGTATGTTCCATGGTCTCCCGGTCGATAGGCTGGCCGTATTCCGGCTTGACCATTTCCAGGTACCAGCTGCAGAAGTCATCCCAGATGAGCTTATACAGCGTCATGATGGTATCGGACAGGCGGAATTCCGCGAAATTCTGGTTGATCTTCTCGATGGCCTGGCTGAGCTTTTCCTCCATCCATTCGGCTGCCAGCTGGTTGATGTTGTCGGCTTTGCCTTCTTTCACTTCCCAGCCCTGGACCAGGCGAAGGGCATTCCACATCTTGTTGCAGAAGTTGCGGCCCTGCTCGCAGAGGCGGCTTTCGTTGAGGATCTCCTTGGTTACCTGGTCGAAGGGGGCGTCGAAGATGATGTCGTTGCCGGCCGCGGCGCTCGACAGCAGGCCGAAGCGCACGCCATCGGCGCCGTACTTCTCGATCAGCTCCAGAGCATCCGGAGAGTTGCCCAGCGATTTGCTCATCTTCTTGCGGTGAGAATCGCGGACCATGCCGGTGAAGTAAACGTGGTTGAAAGGCTGAGCGCCCTTTTCTTTTACAAACTCCTCCCCCAGCAGTTCCGGCGCCCATTCGTAACCCATCATGATCATGCGGGCCACCCAGAAGAAGATGATGTCCCAGGCGGTAACCAGTACATTGGTCGGATAATAGTAACGCAGTTCATCCTGCCGCTCGAAGCCATCGAAAACGGAGATGGGCCAGAGCTGGGAGGAGAACCAGGTATCGAGCACGTCTTCATCCTGGCGCAGATCCTCTATTTTCAGATCAGGCTTGTTCAGTTCCTCGCGCGCCTGTTCCAGAGCTTCCTCTGCGGTTTCCGCCACGAAAAGTTTGTCCTCATAGTACCAGGCAGGGATGCGCTGCCCCCACCACAGCTGCCGGGAAATACACCAGTCGCGTACGTTTTCCTCGTTCAACCAGCTGTGGAACATATTCCAGAAATGCTCAGGATGGAATTTCACCTCCCCTTTTCTCACGGCATCCAGGGCCGTCCTGGCAAAGCCCTTCATGTCTACAAACCACTGCAGGGTCAGGCGCGGCTCGACGATCACGTCGGTGCGCTCGGAGCGGCCCACCTTATTGCGGTAGTCTTCCACCTTGAGGATGTGGCCGGCTTCCTTCAAGTCTTTGACGATGAGCTTGCGCGCCTTGAAGCGGCCTTCTCCGACGTATAGTTGCGCCAGCTCGCTCATGGTGCCGTCGTCGTTAAGCACGTCGATGACCTCCAGCTCGTGGCGCAGGCCGATCTCGTAGTCATTGGGATCGTGGGCCGGCGTGACCTTCAGGGCGCCGGTGCCGAACTCCCGCTCCACATAGGTATCTTCGATAATGGGAATGGAGCGGCCGATCAGCGGCACCAGCACGCGCTTGCCTTTGAGGTGCTGAAAGCGCTCGTCATCCGGGTGGATGGCGATGGCCGTATCTCCCAGGATGGTCTCCGGGCGGACGGTGGCGATGGCCACCCACTCATCTTCCGTGCCTTCCACCTTATAGCGTACATAGTAGAGGTTGGAATTTTCCTCCCGGTAGAGCACTTCCTCGTTGGAGAGTACGGTTTTGGCCTCCGGGTCCCAGTTGGTCATGCGCAGGCCGCGGTAGATCTTGCCTTGCCGGTAGAGGCGGACGAAGGTCTTGATCACCGCCGCCGACAGTTTCGGCTCCATGGTGAAGCGGGTGCGCTTCCAGTCGCAGGAAGCCCCCAGCTTTTGGAGCTGCTCCAGGATGATGCCGCCGTATTTCTCTTTCCACTCGAAAGCATACTCCATAAACTCCTCCCGGCTGATGTCCGACTTTTTGATGCCCCGTTCCCGGAGCATTTTCACCACTTTGGCCTCCGTAGCGATGGAGGCGTGGTCGGTGCCGGGCACCCAGCAGGCGTTCTTGCCGTCCAGGCGCGCCTTGCGGATGAGGATATCCTGAATGGTATTGTTCAGCATATGCCCCATGTGCAGTACGCCGGTTACGTTGGGCGGCGGGATGACAATGGTGAAGGGTTCCCGCTCATCGGGTTCAGAGTGGAAGTAGTTTTTTTCCATCCAGTGGCTGTACCACTTTTCTTCTGTCTCCTGAGGGTTGTATCTCGTGGAAAGATCCATAGGGAAAACTCAGTTTTCGGCAATGATCATTTTAAAATGCTGCAAAGATAAATTTTTATTCGTTTCTACCAGCCGGAAAACATAGATTCCGGGAGATAATTCGCTGCAATTCACCTGATGCCGCCCTTGTCCGTAGGGGCCGTACTGTCCGCTTAGCCGCCCGTCCAGGCCGTAGGCCTGCAGGAGTACCGGGCCGGCATGCGGGTTTTGAAATTGCAGCAGGCCTTGCGAAGCAGTGGGATATAGCTCGAAGGTTTCCTCAGCTGCCTGGCTGGTGCTGGCCGGAACACTGCATTCGTACTCGAAAGTACAGTTGTCTGCACCGGCGGTATGGTATTTCAATTCTCCGTCCCGGCGGAAGCACCGCAGTTCCGGGTAGGCGTCGATGGCGGCAAAACCGCGGTTGATCGGGCCGAGGGTGCTGCCGATACCTTCGATCCAGGATTCCTCGAAAATTCCGGAAGGGGCAAAGTTGATCTGCCGGAAGGTATCCCCGCCCTGCCCGAAATTGATGACGCTGGCCACTTTGAGGGTAACGCTGCCGGGCAGCCCGATGTGGTTTACGGTGATCTCATCCCCGGCTTCCAGGCTGAAGTCGTAGAGCAGGTGTTCCTCCTCCTCTCCGGCCTCCACGTAATAGACGGCCTGTCCTTCGGTGCGCACCGCCAGGCGGTAGCGCTCCACCATTTCTCCATCCGGCCCTTCCTCGATGTCCAGAAACCTGGCGTACTGCCGGCCATTGATCGTGGTATCGCCACATACCGCCTGGCGAAAAGGAGAGAGGCCGGCAATACTGCTGACGGTGCCCTGCCAGCTGGCATTGACGGTGGGAAAAGACTGTGCATCGGTAAAAAAGGGCAGCAGGCAAAGGCCCAGCCCCAGGCATAATAATTTGTACATAATCGGTTGTTTTTGGTGATCTTTTTACCTGGGGATTAGCATGGCCGCTCAGGGCGACATTTCCGGCTCCGGCCGGAAGTGCAGTTGCAGCACTTCCTTATCACCGCCGCTGCTAACAGCTACAACGTAAATATTGTCGTAATCCGTTTCCTGGATATCAGATAAAAGTTCCTCGCCCAACATCCGGTTGATGAGTTCCGGGGTGGTATTGGAGTGCCCTGCCACCAGAGCGAATTCGCCTTTACCGCGGTGGCGGCGGAACAATGTGCGGTAAAAGGCCACCAGCTCGTCGGTTTCGTAGTATTCCAGTTCCAGGCCCTGGCTGGCGAGTACCGGCTCCGCCGTTTGTACGGTGCGGCGGAAATCGCTGGAATAAACGGCAGCCAGTGGCAGCTTCCTCAAAACCTCCGCCAGCAGCACGGCGCGCTGCTTGCCAGCTGGAGTTAGGTTGGGATCATCGCCATAGGCCTTCTCGGCATGCCGCACCAGGATAAACCAGGCAGCCTCCTCATCGCCGGCAAAGGGAAGGGGCATGCTGCTGCCATCGCGAAACGCTACCTGGCTGGGAGTAATGGCGGAAATGGGCTTTTCAATGGGTTCCTGCAGGCGGTGGGATTCGCAGGAGAAAAAGAAGGCCGACAGTGTGAAAAACAAGAGGTAATGCAGTAAGTCGTAGGGATTCATGGAAAAGAGGGTTTGGAAGTCGGAAGTCGGAAGTCGGAAGTCGGAAGTCGGAAGTCGGAAGTCGGCCATACGGCTCTTCGCTGCGCTTCGAGAAGCCGGAAGTTGCCTGCCTTTATCAATAAGCTGATAACTGTAGTCATGGTGGGATAAATAAAGAGGGCGGAAAGGATGCCGGCACTTATGGCCCTGACATCCTTTTCCGGGTGCTCTTATTGTTCTATTGTTGCCTTTTCAAAAATGGGTGCTTCCACCTGATTGCGCAGCAGGTCTTCCATGCTTTCGCGCTTGCGGATCAGGAAGGCCTTGCCCTTGTGAACCAGCACTTCCGCGGGGCGGTAGCGCGAATTGTAGTTGGAGGCCATGGAGAAGCAGTAGGCGCCGGCATTGTGGAAACAGAGGATATCCCCCTCATGGATCTCGGAAATGCGGCGGTTGACGCCAAAGGTATCCGTCTCGCAGATGTAGCCTACCACGGTATAGAAGCGCTCTTTGCCCGCCGGCTTAGACAGGTTGGCGATGCGGTGGTAGGCATTGTAGAACATCGGGCGGATGAGGTGGTTGAGGCCCGAATCCACGCCGGCGAAGACGGTAGAGGTGGTCTGCTTGATGACGTTGACCTTCACCAGGAAGTAGCCGGCCTCGCTGACCAGGAACTTGCCGGGTTCGAACATCAGGGCCAGCTCGCGGCCGTATTCTTTACAAAAATCGTTGAAGCGCGTAGAGATGATGTCTCCCAGCTCCTCGATATTGGTTTCTATATCGCCTTCCTTGTAGGGCACTTTGAAGCCGCTGCCGAAGTCGACGTACTCCAGGTCCGGAAAATCGCGGGCGATATTGAGCAGGATCTCAGCTCCGGCAAGGAACACGCCGGGGTCGAGAATGTCCGAACCCGTGTGCATGTGCATACCCTCCACTTTCAGGCCAGTGGCTTCCACCACCCTGTGGACGAGCGGCATCTGGTGGATGGATATTCCGAACTTGGAATCGATATGGCCCACCGAGGTCTTGGCATTGCCCCCCGCCATGATGTGCGGGTTGATGCGAATGCAGACCGGTATGTCCGGATGGGCCTGGCCAAATTGTTCGAGGATGGAGATGTTGTCGATGTTGATCTTCACGCCGTACTCCACCGCCTCATTGATCTCCTCCATGCTCACGCAGTTCGGCGTATAGATGATATCCTGAGGGTCGAATCCGGCGCGTATACCGACGGACACTTCCTGCACCGAAACCGTATCCAGGCCGGCGCCCAGTTCTTTCAGCACTTTCAGAATATTAATATTGGACAGGGCCTTACAGGCGTAATTAACCTTCAGTTCTTTCACATTGAAGGCATTCGTTATGCGTTTGTACTGGCGCTCGATAACGGCGCTGTCGTAAATGTAAAGCGGGCAGTCGTACTCTTTGGCCAACTGCAGGGGGTCGATGCCCCCACTCAGCAAATAGCGGTTGTTTTCCAAGATCATTTCTGAAAGTCTGTGTTTTAAGTTAAGCACGCAAATATAAGGCTTTTGAACACTTTTTGCCAGCTTAAGTGGGTAACCAAACGAGAGCTTTTCAAATGAATGGCGTAGAAAGTGCCTGTTTCATACGCCAAGAATACATTTTTTTGCATCTTACCCTAGTAGAATGAAAGTGATAACCCGGAAAAACGTCCCAGTGACAGAACAAGAGCTCATCGAAGCCTGCAGGCAAGACGACCGGCGCGCCCAGAAAATCCTGTACGACC
>CAYVVK010000057.1:8683-16375 GCA_964454855.1 uncultured Phaeodactylibacter sp.
TTTGGGGTTTGCAAACGCTATGTCAAAACCCGGGAGGACGCCGAGGACGTGCTGGTCGAGGCCTTTTTCAAAGTCCTGACCAACCTCGGGCAGTACCGGGGCGCGGGCAGCTTCGAGGGCTGGATCCGGCGCATCGTTGTCAATGAAGCCTTGATGTTCCTGCGCCGGCGCCACAATTTCCAGTTGTCGGTAGAAGCCAACAAGCTGGATATCGAAGCGCCGGCCCGCGCTGTAGGCCGGCTGGCCGCCGATGACATTCTGGAACTGCTGGGCCAGCTGCCCACCGGCTACCGCACCGTCTTCAACCTCTATGTTCTGGAGGGTTATAAACACCGGGAAGTGGCGGACATGCTGGGCATCAGCATCAACACCTCCAAATCACAACTCATTCTGGCTAAAAAACGCCTGCAGGAACTCCTCATTCAGGCCGGGTATCCTGGGATTGAGGGGACGGGGTGAGCAGTTGGAAGTGGGAAGTGGGAAGTGGGAAGTGGGAAGCCTTTACCGCAACACCGAAAAACCGAAAAACCGCAACACCCTAAAAACCAGAACACCAAAAACAAAGAAATGGCACGCAACAAAGATGTATTCGACTTTTTCCGAGAGCGGGAAGGGCAATTGTCAGAGGCTCCTTCCGCTCATACCTGGCGGCGGCTGGAACGCAGGCTGGACAATCACCAGCAACGCAACCGCCGGTCTTTATTCCGGGCGCTGGCCATGGCCGCCGGGGTGATGCTGCTCGCCCTGGTCATTGTGCTGATCAGCCTCATTCTGGACTCCCGCAGCTGGAAAAATGGTGCAGGTTATCAGGCCGCGCCTTCCCAGCTGGAAGACCTGCAGCAGGGAGAATCCGGAGAGGCCAGCATACATACCGTTCAGGCGGCGCAGCGGGCGCAGAAGCAGCGCCTGCGCCCGATCTCCGAAGGCATAGCCGGCCAGAAACTGATGCTGGCCAATGGCGCCGATGCCGGGCCAAAGCTGAATGCCTCGCCGAACATGATCCAGCGCTTCGAATGGCTACTTGGCCGTTGGGAAGCTCAGGAACAGGGCCGCCCCCTGGTTGAAGAGTGGAAGCAGGCCAGCGAAACGGCTTTCGAAGGCATGGCCATTATCGAGGAGAACGGCGGCGCCCCCGAACGCATGCGCCTGTTTGCAAAAGAAGGAAAACTTTTCTTCACTACTGATTTCGGAGGGGAAGTACCGGTACAGTACCAACTGCTGGCCCTCCACGGGCAGGAAGCCCTGTTCGAGAACCTGGAGCAGGGTTTTCCCCAGCAGGTGCGGCTGCTGCACCAGGGCCCCGGCCAGCTGATGGTGATCTACCAGAACAACAAGGCCGAGCAACTGGATTCTGGCCGCCTCCACGCCCTGAGCCGGCATCACACCATCCTGCCCATGCAGGCCATCCGGCGCCTTGGCAGGGTAAGCCTGCAATGACCGTTTCCGTATCCGGGCAGAATCAATGTCAGCCCGTGTGAAACACAAGGGGCCCTGCCAGCACAGGCATGCTGTCTCGGCAAAGCCGGGGCAATGCAACAATTCAACAATCTGTTCCGAACGCCTGAAATAAAGCGTTTTCGGCCTTCTATCGAAGTAGGATAGGCATACCAAAACTGTCCAGGCCCTCAATTTACCTTTCCAATTCATGAACCTTCCCCCGCTCTTCCGCTTTTAATTAAAGGTGAAGTTCGCTGATTCGATCAACGGCTTCAACGCCTATATTGGCCAAACCTGAGCGCAGCGCGGAAGAAACATGAACTTTCCTTTACAAAAGTTGGAAGCCCATCTGGATGAGGAATCCCTCATCGGGGGCGAGAACCTGCTCGAACAGGGCGCCGTCGGCCGCCTGTTCGAATTGGAAAAGCACCTCTGGCTGGCCAATGTAGAAGGTTATGAAGTAGAGGTACAGATCAGCCCCTCTAAAGTGACCGGCGGCACCTGCGAATGCGCGGAATTTCTCGAAAAAGGCCTCTGCCGCCATCTCGCTGCTGTTTTGCTCAAGCTGCGCAGAAAACAGCAGGCCAGGAAAGAAAAGCGCGAAAAGGCCCAGAAAGCAGCTCCTTCTTCTTCCCGCCGGTTGACTACCGGCATCGTGCTCGATAATGTGGAGTTGGAAGAACTCATCGAATTTGTACGTGACTTTGCCCGGACGAACCGCAATTTTGCCATCGCCCTCAAAGCCCGCTTCGCTTCCTCTGTTTCCGAAATCCACGGAAAGGACAAATACCTGCAACTACTGGAAAGCACCATCGGCGCCGTGCGCAAGCCCGACCGCAGCATCACCATACGGGGCAGCCAGCGCTTATTGAAAGTGCTGGAAGAACTGCACCAACACCTGAGCCAGTCCATGCTGGAAGCCGACTTCGTGGAAGCAGCCAACATCGCCTGGAGCATCATCGAGAAGGTAACGCCCATCATCCGCAAAGCGCGGGACAAACAACAGGAGCTGACCGGCCATGTCAGGAATGCTTTTGAGAGCCTGCGGCAAATGGTGGACAGAAAACCGGCGCCCTCCCTACTCAAAGATATCTGGGCACATGCGCTGAACGAACACCACAAGATCGCCTACCGCTCTACCGGAGTCGACCTGCAGTTCTTCAAATTGATGGTACAGCTGGCGCAGGACGAAACGCAGATGGAACAGCTGGAAGAGGCCATCCTGCAACATCGCGAGAAATATCGCTCCGAAAAACGGCCCACCGCCCCCCTGCTGCTCATCGAACTTTCTGCCTTGGAAAAAAGAGGCGAAACGGAGGATGCCCGGCAACTCATGGAGCGCAACCTCATGGAACCTGAGGTGCTGCAATACGCCATTCAGCAGGCGCAGCGCAAAGGAAAGACGCCCCGGGTGAAAGCCCTGGCCATCACCGGGCTCCGGCTGCGCCCGCCGGCAGAAGAAAAGGAAAAGCTGGAAGAGCTCCTGCTGCAACTGTCGGAAAAGAGCGGCGAACAGGAAGACATCAACCACTACGCCCGGCAACGCTTCCTCGACACCTTCGATTTCTCCTACTACCAGAAAGCCAAACGGGCCGCTGACAGCCGCTGGGACGAACAGGTAGATGAGATGCTGCGCCAACTGCGGCAACTGCCCTATTCACCGCGCCGACGGGATACCATCGCCAGGATGTACGCCGAGGAAGGGCGCTACGGCCAGCTGATGAACTACGCCGAGGAAGTAAAGTCGCTGGACTTGCTACAGCAGTTCAGCCGATACCTCATCGGGCCCGAACGCGAACGCCTGTATGCCCTTTACCGGCAACTGCTGGGCGACTTCCTGAAAAGCCACCTCGGTCGTAAAACCTCACAGCGCGCCCGGGAGGCCCTGGCCCACCTCTACCAGATCGGCGCCGACGACCTGGCCGGCCAGATGATCGAAGAGATCCGCGCCAATTATCCGGAAAGGCATTCTCTGATGGACGAACTCACACTTTTTGAGTAAATTTGCGCCCATGAAAGTAGAACTATGGGCTGTCGGAAAGACCAGTGAAGCTTATCTGGCGGAAGGTATAGCGCTCTACGAAAAGCGCCTGAGCCACTACCTGAAGTTCAGCATGTCCATACTGCCGGACGTCAAAAAAGCGGGAAAGCTGAACCCCGCCGAACTCAGAGAAAAGGAAAGCCAGATCGTATTGCAACGCCTGAAGGATGGCGATTTTCTCGTACTTCTGGACGAAGAGGGCAGGCAATTCTCTTCAGAAGGATTCGCCGGTTTCATTGGAAGTAAGATGCAGCTGAGCTACCGCCGGATCATCTTTCTGGTGGGAGGCGCCTATGGTTTTTCTCCTGAGCTATACGGCCGCGCCGCCCAGAAGCTCTCTCTGTCCAAAATGACCTTTTCTCATCAAATGGTGCGCCTGTTCTTTCTGGAACAGCTATACCGCGCCATGACCATCCTGAAAAACGAACCTTACCATAACGCCTAAGCTTATGACCCTTACGTTTATTCTCATCGGAATGACCGTCCTGATCTCCTACCGGGCCTTCAACGACCAGGCGACGAAGTACAAACTGGCCTTTCACCCGGTATCCGTCGCCGAGTTCGGAGAGTGGTACCGCTTTCTCACCAGTGGCTTCATCCACGGCTCCTGGCAGCATCTCATCCTGAATATGTATGTCTTCTATCTCTTTGGAGACCATCTGGAAACCATATTCACCGAAATGCTTTTCAGCCCGCTTATCGGCCGGCTGGTGTTTTTGCTGTTCTACCTCAGCGCCATCGTCGTGGCCGACATTCCCACTTTTTTCAAATACCGGAACAATTCGGGCTATTCCTCCCTCGGCGCCTCCGGCGCTACCTCCGCGCTGATGATGGCCTTCATCCTGTTCTACCCCTGGGAGTGGTTCATCCTGCCGCCATTGCCCGGCATCATCTTCGCCATCGCCTTTCTTTGGTATTCGTCCTATATGGCGCGGCGCGGTTCCGACCTCATAGCCCACAACGCGCACCTCTGGGGGGCAGTGTATGGTATCGTCTTTATGGTGGCCCTGGCCGCATTCAAACGCCCCCGGCTGCTGGAGTTCTTCTTCGCCCGCCTGATGGAAGGGCCGTCTATGCCTAATTTTTAGATTGGGGTGGGGCTGTGCCCCGACCTCCTAATTCATAAATCGTAAATGCGCAAATCCTAAATCATGATTCAAACTTCTGTAAATTATCGATTCTTGACTTTTGGGCCTTGATTCCTGATTTGGGGGGCGGGAGCAAATATGCTCTACCCTACCCCTCCAAACCCACCGCCCACTCATCTTCCCTGGCATCTCTGCCCAAAAAGACACACTTTTGAAAAAAAACACCATGGCCAAACAACTTCCCGCGCTGAACGAGCGCCTCACTGCCTTCATCGAAGCCCAGAAAATATTCTTTGTGGCCACCGCCGGCGCCGACGGCCGGGCTAATCTTTCACCCAAGGGCATGGATAGCCTGCGCGTGCTGGACGACAGGCGCGTGGCCTGGCTCAACCTGACGGGCAGCGGCAATGAAACAGCAGCCCACCTGCTGGAACAAAACCGCATGACGATCATGTTCTGCGCCTTCGAGGGCAAGCCGCTGATCTTGCGGCTGTACGGCAACGCCAATATCTACCACCGGGGCGAGGAAGCCTGGCAGGCATTAGCCCCCTTGTTTCCCGGCCTGCCCGGCGCCCGGCAGATCTTCGAACTGCAGATCGAAATGGTGCAAACCTCCTGTGGCTTCGGCCTGCCCCTATACGACTATCAGGGCAACCGTGACACCCTGCTGAAATGGGCGGACAACAAGGGAGAGGAGGGCATCCGGGAATACTGGCGGGAAAAGAACAGTCAAAGTATCGATGGTAAGCCTACGGATGTTGAGCGGTTGTTGCGGAGTCGTGTCTGAGGAGATTGGTGGCGGGCGATGTGGCTCAGGGGGGGTGTCGGATTGTTGAAATGGATATCCTTGCCGGCCCAAAAGCAGGCCGTAGGCAGGTAATATCGGGTGCCCGCAGGAATGGATTTTTTTTTAGGCTTGCGCAGGTGGAAAATTTTGATTTACTTACAATTTACATTAATGCGTATACGTAATAATAGCTATTGACAAACAAGTTTTACCGGCCATGAGAATTTTAACGCTTTTTCTGACCCTCCTTCCTTTTCTGGCGGAAGCCCAGTTTGCCCCCTCTGAGAGCGGGCTGACCATTATTGTTACCGACGGCACCGCCCTGGGCAAAAAGAGCCCGCAGCGGCCTCCCGGGAACGCCAAATTCACGGACCCCATTCGCCCCCTCGGCATGATGGAGGCCATACAGGCCGGCGCCTTCGTGGAACGGCCGGAATATGGCAAAGCAGGCTTTATTCTGGTTTTCTGCGTCAATGACGCCATTGGCGGCAAGCAGGGCACCATAATGGTGAACGGCAAGCCCATCCGGGGCGTATACCGCCTCATCCGGCAGAAGATGTCTCCCAATGAGCAGATCCCGGAGGGGATGACCGGCTACCGCCTGTCGGGCACGGTTTATTTTATGGGGATTTCTTAGGTTTAAATTTAATCCTTCAGTTTTTTTATGGCCCAGCCTGCCTGCCAGCGATCTGCTAATCTTTATACATATTTACCCCCAAAATGAGCAACGTAAGTCCGCCGGTTTTACGGGCAGGAAGGTACTGGCTATTGCCTTCGGCTTGCGCTTACCCGAGGAGGGTACCTGTAAATCGGGGTGGTAGGGCTGCAAAGCCCTCACCACGCCATATATCCATTATGTATGTCCCTGCTCAAATCCCTGCCGGCTATGCTGGCCCAGCCTGCCTGCCATTACTGCCAGGCAGGCAGGCTGTCTGAAAAAAACACTGTCGCCAGATAGCCCAAACGGGATATAGCCTTCGCTTTGCTCTTACGCTGGAAGGTTAGGGCCGCAATTGGTTTCGTGCAATGCTCGAGCACTCATTTACGCCAAAGTTGTGTATAAAGATTAGCAGCGATCTGGCGAGCAGGTTTGCGCTGCTTTTGTTACCATCCCGTTTTTATGGAAAAGCGGGACATTTAGCGCTAAACTCCGGTTTTGGTGCCTTAATCAGCACAATTTTGAGTTAAAAAGGGTTACGAAAGAACAATCTTCTTCATCAAAAGACAAACGACGATTAAAATTCCGTAACCATAACACACCATACAAACATTTTAGAATGTCCGAACACATTACCCATATCGCCGTCTACGAAGACAGCGTCCGCATGATGAAACTGATCCCGGAGCAGCTGCCGTCCGCCTTTTTGGAAAGCGTGAATAAGAGCTACGATGCCGGCCTGTTCTGCAGCGGCTCGCGGGGCAACCACCTCTTTGCCGTGCCCATCCTGAAAACGATGCGCGGCCGCTGGCAAAAGGATCAATCGGAGAAAGTCACCCAACAAATTGCCGGCGCCATCGGCTGGATCACGCACCGGGCGGCCGACCTGATCGGAAAGCCCGTCTACGCGCGGATCGCGGACGAAGGCAACCCCAAGTTTTACAACAAAGGCTGCCGGATCTACCACGATGTAGTGGTGATGCAGAAGGTATATCAGGGGGGAGTAGTATCTACGGAATCTCCCTATGAGTATATTTCCCCCTCCACCTTCGAAGCGGAGCTGGAATCTACTCCCGGCGCTGATAAACTTCCCATCCGCCATGTGGAAGGCCTCTTTTCGCACCACTGGATGAAGGAATTCGTCGGGCTGGCCAGCTTTACCGATGCTCCGGAGGAGGCAGACATGCTAACCTACATCGACAAACTCATCGGCCAGAGCCAGGAGTTGAAAGAAGACCTTCCTCTGTACATCCGTTCCTATCAGGAACCGGACCCACAGGCCATGCAGAAATATATCTACGAGAACAATTTTTACGAGGAGGAGGATCCGATCATCCGGGCGGTTAGGAGTATCCAGATGAATGGCGAGCCCGATCCTTCCATAGATGTGAATGAAGCCCTCGAACAGGCACAGGAGCAGAGCCTTTATGCCCAATCCTTACGCCTGAGCTACGACTTCCTTCTGGCCGCCGCAGAATTCTGGCGCGAAGAGATCGATGAGCCTACCGTCATTAAAAAACTTAGAATCTAAAACCTATGAATCAGGACCGCAGAACCTTTCTTAAAGACAGCTCCTTGCTGGGGGCCGGCATCTTCCTCTCCCCCGCTTTTTTGGCCCAGGCTCAATCCTGGCATACCCGCCCGGCGAACGGCAGCCGCACAATCGGCGCGCTTACTTCCA
>CAYVVK010000058.1:0-16069 GCA_964454855.1 uncultured Phaeodactylibacter sp.
GTTAATTTGATTTCCTTAAAGATAAGCATTACATCAAAATGGAGCCGCACCCTTTATAGGGATGGTAATGATAGTGCTCGTCCATGAGCCGCATCAACTCCAGGTTAAGAGAGCTTTCTCCCCGATTCTCGTAATAGATGCCGCTTCGATTCAGTCCAAGTATCCGACATTGAGCACTTTTGCTCAATACTGATTTGGTGTCTATCATTGCCCGGCGCTCGGCCAGTACCATCATCTCAAGCTTTTTTTTAAAAAGTCATTCTCCACCTTCAGTTCGCCGATCACCTTGAGCAAGTGGTCGCGTTCTGTTTCGGCTTCGCTTTTTGCTGATTTCTGCTCCGTGTCAAAAACAACTTCCGCCCCGGCCAAAAATTCTTTCTTCCAACGGCTGATCTGGGCCGGCGCCAGCTCATATTTCATGGCCAAATCACTCAGGCTTTGGCTTTCCTTAATGGCTTCCAAAGCCACTTTTGTCTTGAACTTCGATGTGAATTTTCTTCTTCTCATTTCAACAAAGTTAAGCGGATTTTCTTGTCTTAACTTGTTGTCCTAATTTTTGGGGTAACTACAACTTCGGGTGTGGCCATCTGGCATAAAAATAATGAGGTGATGATTAAAGTCAAATGGGTACTTGTCAAAGACCCCGACGGAGAACTTGAACCCGTGCTACTGGCTTGCACCGATACGGAATTATTCTCCGAGAAAATCGTTTCTTTCTTACGCAAGCCGTGGCTTGAGGCTCGGAAAAAGTAGTAAAGCCAAACTTAGGAGATAAATCACCATGATGCTGAATAATTACGGAAAATTCTTAATTCCATGTGCTGGTCGAAAAAGCCCGGCCCTCAAAGATTATCCGATCCACACCCTCGCCCCAACAACTAGAGGAGGGTAGGGGCGTAAAGAATAAAGCCTTGATCAGTTCAGGCAACTAGATTTAATGGTTATATTTATGGTCGATCAGCGTTTTAATCAGGCCTTCTGCGGTGCTGGATTTATGCGTAAACACCTAACCTCTTTTCTATGAAGATCTCTTTGTGCCTATCCTTACTCTTTTTATTCACTCTTCTCTTTTCCACCTGCAACCTGGAGGAAATCCCTAACGAAGTAGAAATGCCTCCGCCTACTACTACTCCTACTAAAAATACCTTTGAATTATTCCTGGGTGAGCAAAAGCCCAGCCGGGGCTATGACATCACACCTACCAGTGACGGCAATTATGTGATCGTAGGGGAAACGGGGCAGGCCGGAGGCAGCGGCAGTGACCTGTTCCTGATCAAGATCGATACTTCCGGGGTGGAGATCTGGCCCAACCCCAAGAGCATTGGGGGTGCGGCGAGTGAATCGGGAAAAGCGGTGAAGGAGGCTGCGAACGGAGACCTGGTGATCACAGGAGACGTCACTGCCAACAACATCTCTACCCTTTATTACGTGCGCACTTTTTCAGACGGGACCGTCCGCAACGAATTATCGTTTGAAAATGGCTCCACCTCCCGTGGCAGTGATATCGTGCCCTTGTCCGATGGCAGCAATGTCCTGGTCGGGGCCACCAATCTCTGTGCTCTGCCCGCCGACTGTAACCACATGTGGTTTTTCAAGATCGATGCGCAGGCGGAAATAACGGGCATCAACGATGGCTACGGTTCGGGCATCAGCACGACAGGAAGTGGTGTCGCCATGGACGGCAGCGGCGGCTTTCTGGCCATCGGCTCTCAATTTGATAACGACCCCGGTAATTCTGATATCTACCTTGCCTATCAGGGCGGTTCCTCCTTTGAAAATTTTCCCAGCTTTAACTTACTAATGGAGGGCGGTGATCAATTTGCGAGAGCGGTAGTAAGCTTAATTGACAACACCTTTGCCATCACCGGGTATTCCGACAACAATGCCAGCGGGCCGAGCGACCTGCTCCTGCTGCGCGTAAACAAGAGCCTGGCCCTGGCCAGCACCCCGGTGCTCATCGGAGGTAGTGGTACCGAACGAGGCAACGATATTGCCCTCACCGCCGACGGCGGCCTCATCATCGTGGGCGAAACCACCAGCTCGGGCGAGGGCGGCTCCGATGTCTACCTTGTCAAGACGGATCTCAGCGGTACTGTAGAATGGGAGGCCACCCACGGCGGCGCTTTTAAGGATGTAGGGGAAGCTGTGGTGCAAACGCCCGACGGCGGCTACCTCATCGTCGGGTACTCCCAGCTTTCTTCCGACCCGGATGATGTGGCGATGTATGTCATCAAAACGGATGAGATGGGGCAGGTGGAGTAAATTAATACAGCTCGTTTTTCAGGATATTATCATTGCCGTAGCCTGCCACATAGCGGCTTCCAGAGGGTCCTCCTTGCGGTGAAAATACTGGCGCCCGAGCTTTCGGAGGCTTTTCTGAGCTTTCTCAGATTCTTTATCCAGGGTAGGCCCGATTTAATTCTTTACTTTGCCATTGAGGGGGGCGGGAAGTGTTTTAGACGGATTTTATTAATCATACCTTCCCACCATCAAGGCATTTGGAAGCACCGAAGGAGCGATATAGTCTTCCAATCCAGTACCGTTGAGATTGGCCGAGCGGATAATCGTCTCTCCACTGGAAAGGGACGTGTCGGTTCAGTAGATTTTGCCCAGTTCTGAGTCCATGGCAATTCCTCTAACCTGGCGGTTCCACTTACTGGCATTGCTGACTACACTCACTGGTTCTATAACGGATTTCATATAATCATATCGGCGAATTTCATTGGCCGACCTTTGGTATATATAGAGGGCTTCATTTGCCGGATCAATGACCAGGGCTGTCCAGAGGTCTCCGAAAAGGCCAGAAAAGGATTGAAAGAAATTACCGTTATAGTGAAAAGCCAGCCAGTAGGGCTCTCCATCGGAACTGTTGAGGATGAATATCAATTGATTGATGGGATCTACCTCTAGCCCGAGAGGTTCCAAAGCATCCTGAGGCTTTTCGAACAAAAGTGTAGTATTGGATCCATCGTAATTCGCCCGAAATATACGCAGTGTAAGGTCATTGGGATCGGTATTGGACCAATATATCATTTTCTGTATCCGGTCAAGGGCCATTTCTTGATCATATTCACTGTCGAAAGAAGTTTTCAGGTTTAGAGAGGTGCCGTTGGGGGCGCCATCAAATATCCCTCGCGAATTGAAAAGGCTACCGAAACCTCCTTGTGCAAGGACAAAAATTTTCCGTTCACTGTAGTCTATTTCGGCATCTAGTATTTTGCTTTCCTGGCTCAGGCCTTCAAGCAGTACCACTCCTTTGACCGAAGTGTCGCGATCGATAATTGAGGTGTTGACAATGGTGTTGTCTTCTTCAAAATAGGTGAGCCTGGCAGTACCCGGGACAGGTCCATTATGAAGAGTATAATTCTTCTCCGTCGTACAGGAAAGATTACCCTTAGAAAAAGACAGGTTGACGGAAAACGTTTGCTTAATAGCCAAGGCATTAAAATCTTTCACCGGTGTTGCCTGGCTAGAGCTTGTACCATCTCCAAAAGCCCATTGATAGGACAAATCTTCTATTGGGTTTTGTAATAAAAATGAGATGGAGCTTGGAGTTTCAATATCTGTAGTTATAGGAAGGATTGTATTAAGCTCTTCACAGGCCAGGTAGGTGAAGTCTGGGCCATTAACCTGAGATTGGCCCACGATAACTGTAATAGGCCCAGACTGCACGTTTTCGGGCACCCGGATGCGCAGTTGAGTTTGGGGTTGATTGACTTCCAGGACAGTAGCCGGGACTGAGTTGAAGTCTCCGCTAAATAGCACTGTATTATCCGAGGGCGTTTTTCCAAAATTTTCTCCTAGAATGATAATGGTATCTCCGGCAACCCCCGAGGCAGGGTTAAGGGAATTGACTAGCGGTTGGCTGGTGCCAACAGTGGTATCGGGGATTTTCTCAAGGTCACAGGCAGTTGTCCATAACAGCAACCAAAAGAAACAAAATGAGAGAAGCAGAAGAGATAAGGTGGGCGTGATTTTGGTGTTTCATAATCCTCAGTTTTTTGTTTAGCGGCTGAGCCATTATTTACTTACAGAGTTAGTGAAAGTTGTGGTTTGTGTTTGTGTAAGTTTCTTCGCCCTGTTCCACGGAATCTACTCGCCGATCAGTCCTTTCTGGAGTATATATGCCCGGCCCAGGCGGCCATCTTTTGGTATTCAGTTTCCAGCTCAGGCCTTAGTATTAACTCTATAGGTTTGTCTCGAAAAAAGTGAGGGATCAGGTACCGCTTCTTTTTGACGAAGCCCGGCCCATTAAGAATCATGGCTTCCAGAGCTTTGCCGGTGTGGGCTATCTGATCCGGGCTTTCCGAATAAGAGCACTCGTCAACGACTTGGCTAATCCCTGTTTCCTGGCGTATGCCTGCAACCAGGCCCAAGTGATCTGGGAGCTGGCTTGAGTATCCTTGTAGCCCTATGGCACAAGGGTACCCATTTTTGATTTAATTCTTTATTTTGCCATTGAAGGGCCCGGAAGATGCGTTTTAAGTTTATCCATGCTGTTTTCGAAAGTGTAGGTACATGAGTTTCCTGATTAATTGTCTGTAGCGCCCTAATAGTAGCTAGTTATATCCAGTTTTGTTTAGGCTTCAAATGAAATGTAAAAACACCCGCCCAGTTAGGGCCCAAACCTGCTCAAAGCGCCAAAATCAGATTATCATAAGGTATCGTATTGAAGCAATTGGTTTGAATATTTGGCGAATAACGCATTAGTTAAAACGATCATTCGCTTGAAACACAATGCCGTACAGATGGTGCTTTCTCCGAATATGCGGATTATTCGCTGGTTATTGAAGGCCAGAGCCTTAAGTTTGGCTTTTGCTTTCGCCTGAAAATCAGCCAGGTGCAATGCAGCTTGGCGTTTTTGGCCAGGCACAACGTAGGCGAGGCCGTGGTGCAGGTCCCCGACGGTGGCTACCTCATCGTCGGCCATTCCCAGCTTTCCTCCGACCCGGATGATGTGGCAGTGTATGTCATCAAAACGGATGAGATGTGGCAGGTGGAGTAAATCAATACACCTCAATTTTCCGGATATTATCATTACCGTAGCTAGCCACAAATACATTCCCCTTGGTGTCGAGCACCAGCCCGAAGGGCCCGGATATTTTGGACTGCAGGCCCGGGCCATCCTGGTAGCCGAAGGAGCCGTCGCCGGCCAGGTCGTAGGTGTAGCCTGAGGGGTTGATGACCCGGATCTTGTTGTTAAAGCGGTCGGCAATGAATAAGTGGCCGTCTTCACCGATATCTATACCGATGGGAGCGTTGAACTGGGCGGCAGTGCCATTGCCGTTGGCATGCCCGCCGACACCGTTTCCGGCGAGGGTCAGCACTGCTCCGTTCTGACGGATGACTTTAACCTTATGGTTGCCGGAATCCGTGAAGTAGATATCCCCATTAGGCGCGATTATGATACATTCCGGCCCGGACAGCCTGGCCAGGCTGATCCGGTCGCCGTCCCGGTCGCCGGAAGTCCCGTCGCCGGCAAAGGTGGAGACAGAGCCGGCGGCAGTGATCTGCCGGATGGTGTGGTTGGACCGGTCGGCCACCAGGATGTTGTTGTTGGCATCCACCACGATGCCTACGGGAAAGTTAAAGCGCGCCTGGCTGCCAAAGCCGTTTTGGTAGCCGTTCTCTCCGTTTCCTGCTACCGTTGATACCTGATAGCTTGGCCCCGGCCCTACTTTCCGGATGGCGTGGTTGAAGAAATCGGAAAAGATCAGGTTGCCGTTGTTGTCGATATCCATTCCGGTCGGGCCCGACAGCTTGGCCGCACTTCCAATGCCATTGATAAAACCGGATGTGCCGGTGCCGGCGATCGTACTTACCGTACCGTCAGGGGAGATCCTGCGGATGCGGTGATTGTCAAGATCCCCAACATAGATGTTGTCTTCCTCATCCACCGCCAGGCCATAGGGGAACCAGAACTGGGCGGTATTAGGGGGGCCGTCCGAATGGCCGTTTACGCCCGAGCCGGCGAAGGTGGAGACCGTGCCGGAAAGTAGAAATTCGAAGCCATCGGTGGCGGCGGAATAGCCGCTGACCTCTACAGTGATGGTGCCGGAACCCGCCCGCTCGGGAATGACGACTTTCAGTTCTTTATCAGTGGGAGAAGCATCGAGGGTGGCTTCCACGCCATTAAGATCTACCTGTATCTCGGCGGCTTTGAGGCCAAAGTTCTCTCCCTTGATGGTGAGTATGTCTCCGCTTCTGCCCCTTTCGGGGGAAAAGTTGCTGATGGAAGGCCGGTCGTAGATGAAAGACGGCCCCTGCACGGATTCATTATCGGCCGTTCTTTCCACCCTGATGGGGCCCGTATCGGCGCCCAGCGGAACAGTCACCTGTATTTCGGTTGAGTCAATAGCAATGATCGTTGCCGTCACATTGGAGGTGAAGTGCACCACCATTTCGCTGGTTTCAGAGCCGAAACCTTTTCCGGATATGGTGATGGTATCCCCTTTTTGGCCATGGTTGGGGCTGATACCGCTTACCTCCAAAATTTTAAGTGGAGGCTGTGTAATATCGGGGACCTCATCGAGATTGCAATAGGTGAAAAGCAGAAGTGACGACAATACCAGAGCAAAGAGGAAAAAGAAACGTTTCATAGGATGGACTTTAGGTTATTTTCATTATACTCTATTTCGGCTTAAAAGCCTACTCTAAATGTACAACATTTGTGATTTGAACTAAAGCTTCCCATCCTGATCCACCTTTAAGAGGTAAAAGTCACCCCTGACACTGGTCGAGAAAGGGGGAGTATAGTTGTCCACATCCCGCATGCCCGAGACGACAATACCGCCGTCTATGGGGTCTACCGTCATTTTGACGGCCACATTGTCCTTGGTGTTGCTGCCGTACAGTTTGTAGCGGGGGCTCCACAGCGGGTTGCCGTCGGGGTCCAGTTTGAGCAGGAAGATCTTGTAGGTGCCAAACGAAAAGGATTCGGTATGGCCGGCGATGTAGATGTTTCCATCCAGCCCGATATCTATGGAGACGGGAATGTCGTTGTCTGCTCCCGATTCGGCATAGGATCTGAATACAGCCGGGAAGACGAAGCGCCCTTCCTTATCCGTTTTGATCAGGGCGATGCCGTTGGTTGGAGAATCACTGGCAAAGATCAGGTGGTAGATGTTGCCCTCATCATCTATGGCGGAATCCACTACGCGTTCCTGCAAGGCGTTGGGCAGGTCGTATTCCGTTTCAATGAGATCGTTATTGCTGTAGTCAGAAGCGGCTGTCAGCCGGGTGAAGGCCACTTTGGTGGAATCAAGAGAGGCGTCATTGTCTAAGCGTACGTAGCTGTACCCACTCAGCAGCAGGTTGTTCTCTTCATCCACTTCTAGGGATCGGATGTGCCATACGGGCCGGTCGAAGGCAGACATCATGCCGGAGGGGGTGAAGTTATTGCCGTTCTCATCCGCAAAGACGACGAAATCGGGGCAGATGGGAATGCAAAAGGCGTTGGTGTAGGAATAATAGGCAATGAGGCCATCTATTCGGACGGGCTTATTTACTCTGGCTTCCGGAAAACTAAATTCAGAATTGGGGATGATATTGCCCTCTAGGCCCGTTTTAAAGGAAGGAGCCTCCAGCCAGGCTTCAGTAGTGAAAATATAGGTATCCTCGTGATCGATGACTGAGGCCAATGGCTTAATGCCATCAATATTGGAGGCCGTCAAGAACTTACTCCAGGCCAGGGCGCCGTTCCTGAGCACTTTAAAGGCGAAGGGCGCTTCCTCGCTGATCCCTTTGGAAATGCCGCACAGAACGAAGTTGCCCTCCGCGTCGATGGTGTGATCGTAAGCGGCCTCGTTGCCGTTGCTGCCCACTGAGTTGAATAGTTCGAAGGTGGTGACATTATCCATTACATTAACTTGCACCGATGTCTCGTCTTCGTCCCCGTCCTTATTTTCCACGGTGAGGATGACCGTTTTGGAGCCCAGCTCGGAGAAAGTGAGGGTAATGGACGAGGAGTCCGGGCTGACGATCTCGTAATCACCGGGATTCCCGTCCGTATCCCACTTATAAAGGCAGGCGTTCTTCGAACAGGCCGCATCAAAGGTGATGGTGCAGTTGCCCAGCACGCAGCTCTGGGCGCTGGCCTGAACGCAGGCCTCCGGCGTGCCGGCCAGGTTGCAGTTGGGGTTGGTGGCTGCATCGGGGATCTCATCGAGGTTGCATCCTAAGATCAGGATGAAAAGCAGTAGGTTGATGGTGTTTTTCATGGCGCTGTTTTTTTAGCGGTGCACTATTTTTCCAGAAAGCCGATCTCATCGATCTTTAGCAGAAGCACCTGGGGTTTGTCTCCGCCCACACCTGATTCTATGCCGTTGCCTATGAGGATGAAACCACCGTCTATAGTGGGCTCTATGTCATTTGCGGAGAGGCTCTTTTGGCCGTCTTCGTAAAATCGTGCCCAGCCGGCAGACAGGCTGCTGCCTGAAACCACGATCTCCTGAACGAAGATCGAGCGCCTGGCGGAAGCGTTGGCAGCGGTATAGCCCGCAACGAGAAACCGGCCGTTGCTGACGGAAAGGGGCGCAACAGCCAGCGCCTCTGCCACTCCCCGGTAAGTAAAGGAAAGTTCATCCTGGTCCGTGCCGTTCTGGCTGGTTTTGAGCACCAGTGCATTTGGAGTTCCGCCATCCTCGATCGTTCCGGCCACCAGGAATCCGCCATCGCTGGTTTGGATCAACTGATGTCCGGTGCCGGATGCGAATTCCTTTTCGATGTCCTTATCCCCATTCGCTTTTACACTGGCCAGATAAAGCTGGTTCTGTCCACCAGAGTGGCTGGAGTAACCGGCTGCTACAAAACCGCCCTGTTCCGTCTTGATGAGGGCATTGAGCACGAGGTTATCGTTGGGCAGTGAGAAGCCAAAACCTTCGCTCCATTCAAAGTCTCCGTTACTGGCGTACTTGGTAAAATAGCTCCAATAGCCTACTCCGGCATCCGGAATTCCGGTAGCCATCACCACAAATCCGCGATCGTCGGCCTCTGCTATGGCAGTGGCGTTAGTCCCTCCTCCTATAAACACCGATCGTTGCTCCCATTCACTGGAAAAGTCAAAATTCAACTTTTCGGCATGGTAGAATTGCCCGTCTCTTCCTGTTATTCCCAGGTCGTTTTGTGTGCTCAGCAGTATGTCATTGCCACTGTCTGCTCTGTTGGCACTCCCCAGCAGGTGTTTTTGTAAGGTGGTGTTTCCGTCCGTTCTCAGCACCAGAAAATCCCCGTCATCATCACTGTCCCTGTCGATGCCGATGACGAAAAAATCGCCGGCCTCATTCTGAACGACTGCAGTACCGGTGCCTTCGCTGGGGTCGGATAGAAAGTTGAGAAAAGTGGGGATAGCAAGGTACACTTCCCGGCTAGCCAGATCCGACTGATCGGCGGTACTTGCCGTTAGGGCAACTTCGTATGTTCCAGGTTCCATATAAGTATGAGACGGATTTTCCTCACTGGACGTATTGCCATCGCCGAAATCCCAGGAAAAGGTATCGGCGTTCTGAGAGGTGTTTGTAAACTGAATGGTACAGGAAACACTACAGGAATCCACGCTGGTGGAAAAAGATGCCACGGGTGTTCCGCCTTCTCCTTCGCTGTTGATCGTTACCTCGTTAGTCACCTCATCCGTCCCGCCGGGCCCGCTGACTGTCAGGCTGACGGTATAGGTGCCGGCGACGGCGTATTCATGGCCGGGGTTCTCCAAGCCAGAAGTATTACTGGAACCCGAGCCGGGGTCGCCAAAGTCCCAGCTGTAGGTAGTGATGTCGCCGGTGGAAGTACTTGTGAAGCTGACTGTACATGGCGCTTCACAGCCGTTATTGCCGATGGTGAAGCTGGCGGTGGGGTTGCCGCCGGGGGCGTCGGGGATCTCGTCGAGGATGCAGCTCAGCTGGGCAATTACGAATAGAAGCAATAGGTGTTTTAAAAATCTCATAAGTGATTAGTTTATGGGATATTAAGCATCTGAGGATGCAATCAATTCACTTTAATCCTCACAAACAGCGGCAGCACCGCCTCCGGCCCGGCGCCGCGGTTCACAAAGCTGATGGCTTGCTGCCCAAATACGGTATCTTCCGGCTTTAAACCTGCTTTGCCCAAAGCTTTGCGCACTCCTTCCACGAAGCTCTGGCCTTCCTGCTCTTCGAGCGTTTTAATGATCGAGTTGATGTTCCGGATCGGGCTGCGGCTGATCAGCATAACCAGGTATTCCTCACCCTGCTTTTCCAGCCTGAGGGCGGTCTTTGGCCCCGGTATGGCCAGCTCCACGAAGGAGTTCGTGATGATGGCGCTTTCGTTGGCGCCCTCGAACTTACTGTCGAGAGCACCGTCGCGTGGCCAGTGCAGGTTGATCTGCTCCTCGCTGTCGTAGCTGAACATATACAGATAGGTGCCGTCTTTGATGTCATGTGCCAGGAGCTGGTACAGCTTTCCCACCTGCCAGTTTTGCTCGCACAGCTCGTAGACGCCTTCACCCAGGTGGGACAGGCAGGGTCTCTGGAATTCGATGCTGTCGTAAGAAACGATATTGGGAACCCGGATATCTATCAGGCCGAACAGCTCGGGCGGGCGTTCTTCGGTTCTGGCCTGTACCGTTTTACCATCTTCCCCCGAAAGAGAAAATTGAAAGGCATAAAAGCAATGGTCGGCATAATCCTGATACCTGATCCAAAAGAAACCTTTTTTTCCCCAGCCTTCGCCCCAACTGTTCATTACTTCAAAGGCGCCTTTGCCGTCATCGAAGCCCACTACCACCATGGCGTGCCCCATACTGAGCAGAGAAGAATCGCCCAGGTAGGGATACCAGTATTTACTTCGGGCACTGAGGTCTATAAAGTTCTGGCGCAGCCGCATCCCGATGATAACTGGCTTCTTGGCCGCCAGCGACAGCTTGGTCTTATCGATCTTCACCCGGCTGGGGTCCTCGAACTCAAAGAGTGTCATAAAGTCCTTTATCCGGTACTGGGTGGCTAAACGGAGCTCGGCGGCGGTAGGTTGCCGCTCACAGTCGGTAGGATCTTCATCAAAGTCTTCCGACAATACATTGCCCGTTCTTTGAATGAGCGCCAAGGCGTCGGAGATATGGCTGCCTACCTGATTGCAATTGCCCTCTTCTTTGACCTGGTTATAGAGGAATAGGGCGGAAAAGGCGCTGTCAGTGATCTTATCGGTGTCATCTTCCCATTTATTTTTAATGGCGTGGGCAATGCTCATAGCCCCGTAACCTGTTGACCAGCCCGTACAGGAGGCCAGTTTGCCCTGGTGTTTGGGTTGCGGGCAATAGGGGCGAAGGTCTACCTTAGAAACGCCTTTCAGTGCTTCACTTTCCGATTTGCCGCCGTCGCCATACAAGGGCTGACGGGGCAATTGGTTGTATTTCTCATCATTGATGAGGAGGCCCTGGCCCGGGCAGGCGTTCGCCAGGCAAAACACCAAAAGTTGAAGTAAGGTAAACCGTATCATAAATCAGTTGATTTCATCCCAGCTTCGGAACCGGTAGGGCTCGATCAGGTATTGTTGCAACATTTTCTCGTTGTATTTTCTCATCTCCGCTTTGATCTTTTTAAAGAGTTCCGAGGCGCTCTTCAGATAGGTGATGATGGTAGGCAGCATGGCCAGGAAGTTTCCTGTTCCCATGGCGTCGCCGGTTAGGTAAGTGACTTCTTTGACGTAGGTGTCGGTATAGAATTCACGGGCACGGTACAGGTCGGCCTCGATTTGCTTGGAGTAGTCGTGCGGATACAGTACAAGAAATTTCCGTTTCTGCTTGTCCAGCAGGTCATTTTTGATATTGAACAAGACGGTATTGAAATACTCAGCTGAGGCATTATAGGCATTTATGACGCGATGGACATCCTCCTCGTTGTACTGGCTTTGCCGTCTTTTAAAGGCAAGAACGGAGGTTTCTGCTGATTCCCGTAGTTTGAGAAACTCGCGGATAAACTGGGTATTGGTAAACTGTTTCAGCCCGACCATGACATCCTGGCTCAAAAGTAGCGGGGCACTTGCTAACATGAGGATCAAAGACAGGTAGTATTTTCTCATTACTTACGATTGAGGTTTTTCCTTGGAAATGCCTAAAGCTCCCCTACAGTCAGTAAAGCAGGGGAGGCTTAGGGTATTTACTGTTTTAAAATGGTGTCTTACCTGGAAAGCCGGTATACAATGCCCACTCCGGCGGCTCCGCCATGATATACAGGCTCTACGGACCAACGAGGAGCAGGAATGGAGCACTGCAGGTCCTGCTTAGGCCTGTTGCTATTAGCACTGGCCTTGATACGGTTCATCCAGACGATCCGGTTGATGAGGATGGCGCCGGCGCCAGCGAAAACGGCCGCTCCACCCCAGGTCATCCACTGAGCAGATTTGTGTTTGGAATTGGCCTCTTCGTAGAGTTCATCTCTGGTAAGGCCCAATTCCTGATAAAAATCGCCGCCCGGGTCACGGTTGGCCTCGTACTGGCTGTAGAGGTCCTGAGCGTCGCTCTCTTTGCCCAGGCCCGCTATAAGCAAGCCTCCGCCCAGGGCGCTCAGGCCGCCGAGGCCGGCATAGATAGGTACCGGCTTAATGTCCGGGCCGGCCGAACTCTGGTTTGTCGCCAGGGGGTTGATGGCAATGACGTCCATCTGCAGATTGGTAATATCATCGGCTGTGTAGCCATCATTCTTATAGTACCAAAATAGCTTGAGGTTATTTCCCGCGGCCTTGTTTTTTCCAACATGCCCGGTAACTGTTTCCGGAGATATGCTGTTGCTTAATGATTTCAGGCAGATGTTAACATATCGAAAAGATCCGTCGGGAACGACATCGAAGGTGAAGGTAACCTTTTCATCATCGACATCGGCTCTGAGGTTGGTAGCCAGGTTGCGCTGGGCCTGAAGAGAGAAGCTCAGGAAAAGGCCAAGAATAGCTATTAAAGAAAATTTTTTCATAATAAATGAGTTAAGGTGAAATTATTGAGTCACAAAAAATGTGATGGACCGCAGGTTATTGGGCGTGTATAACCTGGGATTCTGATCTTTCCCTTTTTCTTTTTTTACCATGACCGGCACGGCAGCTGTCACGTACTTCTCCAGCTCTCTGATACTTATCAGCTGGTTTTTGTCATAGTCCGCTCTGGCATCTTTAACGGCGCGAAGGATGGCTTCGGTAAAAGCACCATTACGCCAGGCCTGGTCTTCATAGGAGATTTCAGTAGAGCCGCAGGAGGCAAAGATGGCATGGCCCGACTGGTTTCGGTTTAGTTCCTCGATCGCATTCGCCACTTCGAAAGAACTGGCCTTTCCCCCCTTAGAAGGGTCGAAGGCGCCGCCGCTATGGCAGGCGTCCACGAATACCAGCTTTTTACAACTCATATTTTCCAGGTGTTCCATGATGTCGTGGTCGAAGGAAACAGAGGTGCTTTTCTCTACGCCAGATTCAAAATCATTGCCCTGGATGCGAAACTGGCCATCCAGCATAAAGCCATGGGAGGAAATGAACAGGATGATGAGGTCGTTGGGCTGGATCTCTCGGGTCTCCATTCTGGTTTCCAGGCGTTCTATGGCTTTCTTGATGTTATAGGCACTGGCTTCTTTGCCCTGCAGCAAGTCGATAGTGACTGTATTGTAAAGGGCATTCCCCAAATCCTGTTTCTCGAAAGCCTGGGCAAAATCCACAGCGTCCTTTACGGTATACCGCAGGTTGGTTTGGGTGCCAATAGACAATACATACAGGTTGGGCTTCTTCAAAGGGGAGTAGCTGACCTTTATGATATCCGATTCCGCTAGCATCAGGCGGGTCTCCGAATCAATGATCCGTAATGAAAGAGATTGTTGGGCATCACCGCTGTTGTTGAGCACAATGACATCACTGAACCGGTAGCGGTTGCCGTTCAATTTGCGAAGACTGGACTTGTTACTTTTGAGCAGGGGAGCACCGTCGAAATAGAGCTGGATATTATCTTCGGTAAGGGCGGTTCCCTTGGCATCAATAATGGCTCTTACCTCCATCTGCGCCTCTCCATGAACATAGGTACGGTCGGAATTCAGTACTTCCGGTTCCGTCCAGACTATACTGATATCAGGAGGGCTATCGATACTCTCCACAAAAATAGTCTCTGTTTTTTGCCGCTGCCCCCGGTAATCGACTTCTGCCCGGATAGAGTATCGGCCAAGCTCTGTCAGGTCAACGGTGGCTCTAAAGATTTTTTCCCTCGGGTCGATAACAAGGGGCGCTTCGCCCGATTTTTGGCCGAGAGGGTCTTCATTTACAAAAATGATGAGGTGTGTGTCATCCAGCTCAAAGGGCGAGCGGGCCCTGACCTCTAGGTTGATCCGCTTATAGGCCTTTATAAATTTGGCGTTTTGAGCGGGAGCTCTCCATTCAAGCTCAATATCAGAGGCCAGCTTTTCCTTGTTCAGGCTTAACTTTATTCCCGAACGGTTTTCCGTTCTGGGTTTGAGGGTTACGGGTTGGGCACTGAGATAAGAGCAAAATGAAATACATAAAAATAAGGGCAAAAGGATAGGGTGCCAAGAAGAAGAAAGGCCAATTGGGGTATTAGGTGTCTTCATCGCCAATTATTTAAAAACAGATTTAAAGATAAGGATAAAATGAAAAATTTAAAAGGTCGTTTAGTTTTTAAATGGCTAATTACCTATATCAAACCTTTTTTCAGTTAAGTAATATTTTATTAATACCCTCCAGGTTTATTCCGTTACCCGTAGGTATACGGAAAATTCAGCGTCGTACTGAATAAGGAATTAGTCATCATATTATTATTATGCCTTGTTAACTTCTCGTTACCTTATTGCAGCCCTTTTGGATGGAGGAATGGATTGAACTGGCAAAAAAAGTTTTTTGTTTTACCATGAATATCGAAGCCCCTACCGCATATACTCCCAGGCTGTCTGATACATGCCCTCCTTTTCACAATACTCCAGAAAAGCGTTGTAGAAGTCGTCATTCCCTATGGTGGCGCTGTCGCCCACCACCACCAGCTTCTTCCGCGCCCGCGTCATGGCCACGTTCATGCGGCGGTAGTCTTTGAGAAAGCCGATCTCGCCTTTACCGTTGGAGCGCACCAGCGAGATGTACACCACATCCCGCTCCTGCCCCTGGAAGCCGTCGATGGTATTGATGGTGAGTGATAGGGTAGAGAGGTCCGGGTCTTCCTCCACGGCTCTCTGCATATGCAGCACCTGCTCGCGGTAGGGGGAGATGAGGGCGATGGAGGGTAGGGTAGCGCCGTTGAAGGCCGCCTGCAGCTGGTAGAGGTGCTCGCGCAGGATGAGGAATTCCTCCGGATTGTGGCGGCTCTGGTATTTTTCCTGCACCTTTTCTTCAAAACCGCAGCCTGCCGTGTCGATGAATTGCACCGGCACGTCGGCGTCAATGGGCAGGCGGTGGTGACGGACGCTCTCATCGGCCTGCAGGGCATCCTTATAGAACCGGCGGTTGGAGAAGCCCATGATGGTTTCGTTCATGCGGTACTGTACCCGGAGCAGCTTCACTTCGGGCAGGCGCTTCAGCAGTTTTTCGATCAGCGTGACGTCCAGTCCCTGCTTCTGCGCCTTGATGGATTTGACGGTGGGCGGCAGCTGGAAGGGGTCGCCGGCGAAGATGACGCGCGAGGCGCGGGTGATGGGGATCCAGGAGGCGGGCTCGAGGGCCTGTGCGGCCTCGTCGATGACGACGGTGCGGAACTTACGGTTTTCCAGCAGGCCATGGCTGGAACCGACAAAGGTGGCTGTGATGGCCTGCGAGCTGTCGAGAATCTGGTTGATCAGGCGGCCGTGCCCAGTCGGACAATTCATTGGCCTCCTGCCAGAGCTGCCGGCGCTCGGCCCGCTCTTCGGGGCCGAAGCTGCGCTTGTAGCGCCGTGCTTTACGGCGGGCTTCCGCCGCCTGTATTTTCACCTTTTTGATGTTCTTGCTTTCCGGGTGTTGGGAAAGCTTCATATCCAGGGTATGCATGATGATGCTTTCGTCCACCCGGGAGATATTGCCGATGCGGGTGACGTTGAGCCCTTCTTCCGCCAGCCGCTCGGTGAGCAGGTCGACGGCCGTATTGCTGGGGGCGGTCACC
>CAYVVK010000059.1:0-16040 GCA_964454855.1 uncultured Phaeodactylibacter sp.
GCGAATTCTGCCCCATAATTCCGGCGAGGCTGCGGGATTGATTGCAGGAACAGTTAATCCAGATACTGGCCAGGTCACCTGATCCTTTCCCTGCACGATAGTACAGGCGATGTTCCTTGCTTTCATCTACATTTCCCCTGTGCACCCATTCCACCAGCGGAACATCCTGAATATGCCCTTCTTCACAGACCGCTACAAATCGCAGAGGGATCATTCTCATCCTTTTGCAGGATTCGGTTGTGCATTTTGGGAATTCAATACGCGTTAGTTCTATTTTTTCCAGAATTTTGCACCTTGGGCAATAGTGCCATTGAGGAAACCTCACCGCCGGAATCTTTAACGTCCGGTTTTTTTCACTGCGGGCCATATACGGCGGCGGAGCCATAAAGTACCTGACATCAAGCATAGCCGCCAGGCGTGGTTCATCTTTGATATAGAATTCCGAAACATCATAGGCGTCACGTTTGTCGCTTTGATCTTTGATCTGTGAAAAAAACATATCCCACTGTTCCGGGCCGCAAATCATCAGGGATTCATCTCTGGGAAAATTCACCATCTGGCCGATGCCAAAAGGAGCCAGAAGCTGGCCTCTGCGAATATTTCTGTTCATATAAAAATCTTTTATGTATTCAGTCGTAAAAAACATCGATACGGGATTCCCGGTCCACACCTCTCATAGAGGTTGGGGTAGGCAGAGACCTGGGCTTCAATTCTGCAGGAACATCTCCTCCAAGCCCGTACATCAGCGGGATTGTCCCGGAGCTTCCTGAAATATTCATATTGCCGGCTTTACCATATTCACTGAACCCTCTTTCTATAAACCTGATCTTTTCATCTAATAATTTTTCTACTTCTTCCAGTTCACCAGGATCAATGAACCTGCATCTGTCCAGAATCAATTCCCTCGCCCAGCTTTTCAGCTGGCTGAATTCCCATTCGTTTCTGGCGACTGAAGGATTTTTCCTGAGCTCCTTCTGGGCAAAATGCCTGATAAGCCCGATCAATACGGCATGAAGGGCTCGTTGTACAGCATTTACAGAAAACGGTGTTACTGAAGTAGGTTCAACACCAGAATAAATCCGGCCGTGGTATCCCTGAAATTGCTCATACTGGGACTTGTCTCTCGGCTTGGAAGGGCTGTAAAGCGTAATCACAATACCCGGCCCGTCTTTATCTCTTCCCACCCGTGAAGAGGCCTGGATGTATTCCGCAGTCGTTTTGGGCTGTCCATGTATCACCATGAGGCCGAGGCGTGAAATATCCACCCCGGTCGCGATCATATTTGTCGCGAGGCAGATATCGGCCGCTTTGAATTTTTTGCCGGTATAACTCTCCTCCAGAGTTTTGAGATACTCGGGGATTTTCCCTGAACTGACCCTGCTTGTAAGCTCGATCTGGTTCCTCACGTAACGTCTTTTGTCAGCAGGTATCAGCTTCCGCTCATGTAATACTTTAAGGTAATCAGCGATATCGGCGTTGATCAGAGAAGATGCCATTCCCAATTCCCTGATACTGTTGAAAAAGCCCAGTAAAGTCCAGTAGAAATCTTTTTCTGCCTCGGGAAAGGCCGCATCAGATACAGCCTGCATCAGAGCGGAATAAACCCTTACAACGGTAGTCTGCCCGGACTGGTAGCCCGGCGCCAGTATCCCCAGATACTTTCTTCCGGGTTTATCCTTTTGTTCCTCAGAAAACCATGTATCACCGAATGTCAGCCCCTGGGGAGGAAAGATGTTCAGTTTGTCGGACCGGTAAAGAGCCCTGACCTGCTCTTCTGCCCGGCTGATAGTAGCAGATGATGCCACAATTTTAGGTGGAAGGAACCGGCTTTCGCCGGATGGGTAGAAAGGAGGGCGGCTTCTTGTATAATCTGTACACAGCGTCTGAACCAGGGTTTCATACAATCCGACTATAGTGCCAAGCGGCCCGGAGATCAGGTGTAATTCATCCTGAATTATAAGTGCAGGAGGTTTTATGCGATAATAATCACCTTTGTTGTCTTCCCGAAACCCAAACAACCTTCCGGATTGCTCCTTCCAGGTAAGCATGGCAAACTTATCAACGGTTCCGAGGACAAGAGTTGGCGACTTCTGATAAATGTCCTCGTCTACGACATAAAGAGGCAGCTCCCACCCAAAGTATTCACAATTTATATTCTCACAGGAAAAACAGATTCTATTTTCCGCATCATCCTTCTTCAGGCTTTTTATTCTTTCATTCTTAGTCGGGTTGTCAACCGGGCCGACCTGGGTGCCACAGCAGGGACATTTCATGACGATAAAATTATAGGTATCATCCTGTCCTCTTTCCAGGTTAAGAAACCGCCGGACTGCTTTTTCGTTTGTATTATAGGTAGTCTGGCTTCCCACCCAGAGCCCGATTGAGATCGAATCCTCCCCAAGGTCCAGTTCATTCTCCCGCCGGATATAGTCACAGGCACAGATCATGGAAGAAGCCCTTTCGTATTGCTGGGTTGTCAGTAACCGAAGGGTGTACCTCATGAGAACTGTAGTACCATACTCTGTTTCTATCCCACCTTTCTCTCCCTTCAGTCTCTGAAACAGAATGGTAAAGGCCGCTAACCCCAGATAAGCCTCCGTTTTACCCCCACCCGTCGGGAACCAGATCAGGTCAACAATTTCCCGTTCCGATGAATCCGGTGAGATAATACCTTCAAGGTTCATAATGATGAAGGCAAGCTGGAATGGGCGCCACCGGCCCCAGCCGGTTTCATGGAAAGCCTCAAGGGAAACGTGTTTTTCCCTGCCGTCCGGCAGAAGGGCAGGGGTAAGCCCTCTTTTGCCTTTACCTTTCCTGATCCACTTACGCTGAGGTGTTTTTGATCTCTGTTGCTGCCATATCATCGCCCTGTTCATCCACCTGAATGCCTGAACTACCGAAGAGTCTAAATCTTCTCCGATTAAAATGGATACTCCTTTGGTGATCCGCTCCAGGTTATTTTTGCATTTCTCAATATTCCTGAGAGCAGGTTTTTTATAAACATCCTCTAAGCCTTCAGCTTCAACAGCCAGTTTATTGATCCACACACCGTATTTTTCTGTCAGTTCCTGAAGGCTGGCTTTCGCCTTATTCCAATCTCCAAGGTCGGATAATTCCAGCATGCTTAGTTCAACATGGCGTGTAGGATTAACCGGAGGGATTTCGAATAACGGGGTAAATTCGGTGCAGGCTTTCCGGACGGTTCCACTTTTCTCCTGCTCCCAGCGCACGGAACATCCA
Organism: uncultured Phaeodactylibacter sp.; assembly: GCA_964454855.1. Taxonomy (GTDB): domain Bacteria; phylum Bacteroidota; class Bacteroidia; order Chitinophagales; family Saprospiraceae; genus CAYVVK01. Next base: position 3,241 of record CAYVVK010000059.1, read on the forward strand.
TGTCCTACCGCATATACTCTTTTGTTCCGGTACAGTAGCCTCATCTCTTCCTCTTCATGAGTATCTGAACGCGACTGTTTTTCTCTGTATGGTTGAATTATCCCCGGTTCAGGGCAAAAAAGCTCAAGCTGGTTCTGAAATAAAATGTATTTATCCGATATTCTGTGATCCGGTTTTGCTCTGGCACAGTTTACGAGGCTGAAGGTGAGTGTACAATACCCCTCCTTTTGATCCCTGGAAGTTGTCCGGTTTCTTATTTCAAGGGTCAGCCACGGGGATTCGTCCTCCAGACGGAGAATCACTTTTTCATAAACTTTTCCCTTTTTTTCACAAAGTTTGCTTAATGGAACTTCTGCTATTCCCTTTTCAGGGGGAAGAGGGCGCCTGACCCAGTATTCCCTCATGAAATAAGACTTTTCAGGGTTCCTTTCTACAATTTCACCTGATTCCGTCACAGTTTTCACAGGTAATTCTCCATTGCCTTTTTCATACCAGGCGGAATGTGTTTTCACCTGTATTTTCGCATCCCTGTTTCTGATCCTGACGGTAAACCCTGTAGCAGAAGGAAGTAACTGGTTTGCCAGCCCAACAGGTTCTTCACTTTCTGTATCATCCGGAGTATTTTCGCCCCCCCTGCCATCACCTGTAACGGAACCGGAATGAATTTCACCTTCGTCTTCAGTTTCCGGGCTATCAGGGCCTTCTGATTCCTCACTCTGACTGGTGCTGTCAAAATTTGTTCCCCGCGGATAAAGCATACCGGCGCCGTATCGTTTTTTTGGAGAACCGTGAACCCCCGCCAGTAGAATTTCTTCTCCGGTCTGAGCATCCGTGTAAGCAGGATGCGGATCTGGCCCGATGACCTCTTTTCTTATTGCTTCAATTATTATATCCCTAAGGTCCATATCAGAAAATTTTTTTCAGGTTTTTCATATACAAAGCTTCTCTGGTTTCAGAAAGATGTTTTGGTAATACCAGATAAAGTTTAATCTTCGCCCTGGACAAGCCCGTATACAATAGCCTTTCCGCCTGCTTCGTGTCAAGCTTATCCAGGTCTGTCAGAATAACATAGGAAGCTTCAAGCCCTTTGAAAGCATGTATAGTCCGGAACCTGACTTTCCCGGCCTGGATTAATTCCATCAAGGCAGGTGAATGAACAACACAACTGTTTTCCAGGCGCTTTGCGGACAGGATAATCAACCTGTCGGTAGGTATCCCGCTGCCTTCCAGTTCCATTACTATTTCCTCAGCCTTTTTTGCCATAAGAGTGGCTGAGCCAGGAAAAAAGGAATCAACAGAGTCTCCCCGGGGCGCGAGATCCGGAAACCCGGGGAGGCCAGTACCTGTAAGAACTGATATCTCTCTGGCAATGGTCCTTGTATTCCGGCAATTAATAGTCAATGGGGGCAGCCGGGTAAAGTTTGCTCTGGTGGAAAGAAGCCTGACAGCCTTATCAGGATCGTTCAGGTATATCGCCTGGTTTGAAAAATCGCCAAAGAAAACCCACCTGCCATCTGCAATGCCCCCCTTCAGGATCATATCAAAAACCTCCAGGTAATTGTCGGTTAGCAGGTCCTGCGCCTCGTCTATGACCAGCAGGTCAAATTTTTCAGGTTGTTTTTCTTCAAAGCTGAAGATGAACTCCCATGGAAGAGCTTCCCGGAAGAAGTAGTCATCGGCTTCTTTCGGAACCGGTTTCCCGGAAAGAGCTGCCATATATCTGTGCAGGTTTCCTGCGGCGTAGGAAGAGGCAGGAGCACCGCCGGCGACTTTTTGAGCATCAGATTCGATTTTTTTTCCAAGCAGTTTATTGAAGCAGAAAAAACCTACTCTTTGCCCTTTTTCAACGGCCCGCCGGAACAACTCAGTCGCCATCAGCGTCTTTCCGGTTCCGGCCTGCCCCGAAATCAGGCACCTTTCATTGTAGTCAGCAATATCAATAATATGGAATTGTTCCCTTGTATAGGAGTCGATTGCATTTTCAAGGTCGAACAGCTTATTAATAGTAGTGTACTGATAGGAAAAGTCCCCCCGGATCAAAGCGAGTATGTTTTCACAATCATCTATTGAAGGCCTCGCCTGATTAACATCATACCACGCTTTCCTTCCCATTTTTTCATGAAATCCACGGGACAAAGCCTCTATATAATCCGAAACAGCTACTCCCAGCCCCTGTCTGGTATAGATCATCCACGGTTCAGCTTCTGTACCATAGTCACAGAACTGGTCAAGCCCGGTAAACATTACCCCATATCCAAAGAGAATTTCCCCTATCATCTTTTTTACAGCAGGCTTACCGGAAGACTGTTTAATCAGGATATTTCGAAGAGAATACATGGCATCATGTGCCTGCTGAAACGGGCCCTTCGTTGAGGTTGTAGTGGTTCCGAAACGATTAGTAAATTTCCATACCCCTTCCTTTCTCGAAACTCTGCCATGCTTCACTTCGAGTACGAATATACCCTTACCCGGAGCAAGGACCAGGAAATCAATCTCTCCTGATACAGCCTTCAGGTGGTTCGCGAGGAACAGAGAATGCAAAACGATGCAGCCCCTACAGCCAGCATCATTTTTCAGCTTCGAGAACACCAACCTTTCTCCTGCCGAAGCATCAGGGGAAATCGTGTCGGGAACCATTCTGCTCATAGCAATCAGGTATTGGTCTGTATTAGTTTTCGGGTATCAGGATATCTTACTTTCTTTGGCTTAAAGGATTTACTCAGCAAACTCAGAATGCGAAGCTCCAGTGTGAACTTCCCTATCCCGTGAAATTCGACCTCTACAGCCGGGTTTTTACTAATTTCATTTAACCTCTTCCGGATAACTGATATAAGCCTGTCCTGGAGTTCGGATTTAAATTCCTGATACTGGCTTTTTGCTTTTCGGATCTCATTCACATCTTTGTCAAGGCCAGCGTAATCTTCAGGGCGTTCTCCTGCCAGGATGAGCTTTAGGTTTTTAGGGTGGGGAGCCATAAGTCCATCATCACTTTTCCATCGGAGGAGGTTAACTTTACTGAGATTGCATTCCAGGCCAAAAGCTTCCCGGACTTTTCTGTAATGGCCTTCCACTGCCTCAATATCATTATCATACTGCGTAAAGACGGCCAGGAGGGCTTCTCTCCAGGAATTCATTATCCTGAAATTTTTCTCTCTGCCTGGCATTGAATTTATGATCTTCTCAATTACCTGCTGCTCATTCAGCCAGAATATCACCTTATCTCCTCTTTCAAGACTCCTGACTTCCCGCTCTTCGACCTGAACATCGCCGGCCAACTGCTCTTGGATAACCAATACTTTGTGTTTTTCCCTCATTAGCGAAAAACAACCGGGAAAACGAAGCATTAATGCCTCTATCAGGTAATCATTTTCCTGTGAGTCCGGTGAAGGGGTAATCTCGCCTACAATTGAATCGTCTATTTTCTCCCACAGAGCTTCGAGGTCAATTTCTTTCCGGCTCTCATCCGGTTTTTCTAATCCGGCAGCTTCAACGGCCTGAATTATTTTCACCTCAGCCCTTTTCATTTGGCTTTCAGGAACAGAGACTTTCCAGAGGCCGCCTTCCGGGAGTTTGTCAGTGCACCGGACGGCATTGAGATGCTTTTCCAGATAAGACCTGGTAACCGCACTTTCCCAGGGAGTTGAAAGAATAGTTATCTCCGGGCAGTAATACTCTGTCGCTGCTCTTACAAGAACCCTGTTACTGAATTCAAACAACGGGAAACCAGGGAAAATAACTCTACTCCGAAACCCCTTCAATTCTCTGATGGAATTAACTCTCTTACTTAGGCTTTTCTCTCCTGTAGCCACTCCATCAAACGGTTTTTCACGCATCAGATGTCCGCTCAAAAGTTTCAGAGTAGCTTCTTTTTTCGGAGGCGTTCCCGATTTAATCTTCCGGACCAGCTGGTCCAGACAATCAATGCCATGGCTGATCCTTGTTCGTAACAGCTCAGGAAGGTTCTCACAGGCTTCTGCGTATGTACACAGAAACTTCCAGAAAAGGCGGTCAGCCCTTTCAACTTCATCACTGTTGTTATTGACATTATTTTTCAGAAAAAACAAAGCAGGCCGCAGGTGTTCCCTGAACGAACTTCGGAGCTTTCCAAAACCCTCGAGCTCATAAAACAGCTTCTCTCCTTCGAGAATTTTATGTGCTCTGTCGGCTGGTTCATCATCATGCGCAACAATGGTTATTTCCTGATGAAAAAAATTCCTGCAGAATAGCCAGAACTCCTTATCCACCGGCCTGGCCGTTTCTGAAAACAGAGGGGAGAGTTTCTCTTTATTCCAGATAAACCTGTAGGAATCCGGAAATTTTGTGAGATAATTCTTAAACCGTTCACTGGAAGTATGTGATATAAAGGAATCATCAGAAAGAACGATTACTCCGATTCCTCTGTCCAGGAATTTTTTCAGAGTCCCGGAATATTCATAGGCCAGTTCTATATCAGCAATTATTACTGCTCTCAGATTCTGCAGTTCTGTAAGGGAATCTTTTTCCTTTACCTTTTCAATCTTCCGGATGACCTTTTCCCATTTATTCCCGTTTTCCGGGTCTGTTTTTTTGATCTTCCTGACCACCTTAATCAGGGAATCACCGTCAAAAGGGAGTTGTCCGCTTTCCGGAAATTCCTCCTGGAACATCCTGCGGGTTTCGGGATTATTTTCTGTAAGCTCTGTGATAAACCCCTTCACTTTTCTTTTATTTTCCTCAAGAGCTTCCAGCCCGCTTAAAGCCTCTGCATATTTATCCAGCCCCTTTTCAAGGATCAGATTCTCACCATAACCACAAACCTGAGAAAGGGAAGAACCTTTAAATAAAGTTTCTCTGAAAAATCGGGAAAATAAATTCCTTTTTCCCGGTCCTGACACCACAAGGACTTTTGATTTCAGGACAGTACGGTTATTGGCGAGGTCAATGTCCAGAGTTTCTTCTATAAGGGATTTCTCAGACTCTATCTCTTTTCTTTTTGCGAGATATACTCTGATATCATTAATCCTCGTTCTTTGAGTCCTTTTCAGTGCGAGAATGTTCTTCAGGAGAACTTCAGTTACAGCCTTGTTCCTGAACTCAACTTTTGCATATTTCTTTCCATTTTCATCGGCTAAGGTTACAAATTGAGCGGCTGCGCCGTATAATTCGACCATTTCTCCCCGCTTAAGGCGCAGGTTCTTTAAATAATCCTCTGTATAATCAAAGTAATCCTTATAGAAGAGATTCAGAGAAGCTATGGCTGCAATCCAGCCCGCGCTGTTACATTGCCTGGGCAAATGAATCAAAAAAGGCTGGCGTAACTGGGTTTCCAGGTATTGAACGGCTATACCCGCAGAAATAGCCAGTGCAGGAGAGAAGTGGTATTGTTCCCCCTGGTATTTAACTCTTAGGTGATAGCGATTATCCAGACAATCTTTCCATTCCCTGATATTCATTGTCGTCCTTTTTTTATCAGACAATTCCTGTAATCTGATTTACCCCAAAAGCCTGTGGACAATACCTGCTATCTGGTATGCCAGATATGGCGGAACCGCGTTACCTACCTGAACATACTGGGCAGTCCTCGATCCACAGAAAAAGTAATTGTCAGGAAAAGTCTGTATCCGGGCCGCTTCCCTCACGGTCATACTCCGGCATTGGGAAGTGTCATAGTGAATGAAATAATGGCCATCTTTGGATAAATGGCTGGTGACGGTTGTTGCGGGCTTATCCGGATCCTGAACCCTGAACCGGTCGACAAACTTTCCTGATTTTGCGTTTTTATGTCTGGGCAAAAGTGACGGGGGGTAATCATGAAGTAAAGGGGACCTTCCATGTTTCTTCAGGAAGGATGAAGCAAAAAAGTACCTTTTCAGATCTTCATCCAGATGGGCTCTGCTTACATGGTTACAGAATCCTCCAAGCCTCTCATCGAAGTACCATTCTGAGAGCTTTTCCGGCTTTCTGATATTATCATGTACTTCTATAAATTCTCCGCCTCTTGAATAGGGAGGAGCCGGCCTGTTACCGGGGGCGCGCCTGAACCCGTTCACGCTCTGGATCTCCTTCTTGTTTTCGGAATGAATTCTACGCCAGTTCTGAAAATTATCTTTGAGCATTTCATATTTAAACTTAACCCGCCCGTCAGCTTCTTCACTCTGTGACTTTATCCTTCGGAATAATCCACTACGTATCCTGGGTAAGTCACCAATCACCTCTCTGAGGGAAACAGGATCCGATTCCTCCAATACGGGAAAGCTGCCGAACCTCAGGTCCTGCCTGATTCCCAAAAGGATCACCCTGTGTCTCTTCTGAGGAATTCCATACTTCTCTGCCTCTATGAGGTAATCTGTGTTTTTCCGGTAGACAGGGTTCCCTGTAGGCTTATCATAGCGTTCCGGTTTGTTCGAAAGGGAAAACACCCTGTATCGGGGACAATCGGTTTCAGGGAATACAGCTGATGGTTTGCTGAGGTCCCCAAGTATCATATCGAAGATGTTTTCACCATTCAACTTTGCGGATAGTAAACCCTTAACATTTTCCATGACGAAAACAGCAGGTTTATGCTTCGCAATGATCCTCAGATACTCTTTGTACAGATAGACCCGGCGGTCATTTTCATCAACTCCTCCGTTCCTGGCTCTACCCACTACTGAATAGGCCTGGCATGGGGGGCCTCCTATTAAAACCCAGTTAAGGTTGTTTTTGATTTCTGCTCTGATCCTATCATCCAGCAAAGCAACCGGTATCTCTCCAAGGGTGGCCCTCCATGCTTCCCTGGCCGCCCGGGCGCTTTCTTCCGGGAATTGCTGGAAAAGCAGTTTCTTTTTTTCCGCAAAAACATCTGTATTGCCAGATCGGATCAGGTCATAATATTCCCGGGGAGTCTCTCCGGCAGGAAACTGCCGGAAAAAACTCCGGAGTTCCAGCGTCTCATGAGCATACTGGTCCTTTTCGACAGATAGTTTCAGGTCGAAGGCATTACCACCGGATGCGTTCAGAAGTGCGCTGAAACCTTCCCCGAGCCCGCCCGGGCCGGCAAAAAGATCGATTACGGGGATTCTAGCCATCAGTGATTTTTTGAAACAGGTTTTCGAGCGTCGCATTTCTCTTTTCTCCCCTCAGCTCACATTCCCAGACAATCAGGACCTGCCAGCCCATTTTCTCCAGTTCATGGTAAATCTCTTTATCCTTCTCAACCGTTTTGCTGATTTTATTTTTCCACCATTCTGTTCTGGTTTTAGGAATCACGAAGTACTTACAACCTTCATGCCCATGCCAGAAACATCCATTGACAAAGACTACAGTATTGTATTTTCTCAGCACGAGGTCAGGCTTTCCAGGCAATTTCTTCTGATGTAACCTGTACCGAACTCCCTTACTGAAAAGAAATTTTCTGACGATCATTTCAGGAGTAGTGTCTTTACCCCTGATTCTGCTCATATTGTAACTTCTGGTCTTCTTGTCATGGACATCGGCCATATCGGATGGCTTATTCTTAAATGTGGAAAAAATCTCCCCTTCTCCGGACATTAAGATGGGTCAAACAATGACTAATACGATGATATTGCCGGATTCTATGCAATGTATTTCATAAGCGCTTTTAGGGAATTAGCTACTGACCTGAGCAAGTATAATGATCTTTTAGTAATATTTTTACGTGGCGTGGCTTTTTTTGTTTCGTGACATGAGTAATAATCTAGCTTTTCGGGTGAACATATTCAAAATGAAGTTCTTAGGAGGTTTGTTCAAGGGAGCTGGTGAGGTAGTAATTATGCATAAAGCGTTTAAGAGAGGAAGCTTTTTTGGTTTAAAATTGGAATTTTCAATTCTCCTCCTCTCACAAGCTCTCATGGGAATAGAAATCTGCCGGGGCTTTCCAACTGGAAGCTCTCCACTTTGTATAGCTTCCGGAAAATCCCAGGAGCGCCACTTAACTTTGTCGTATTCTGTATTGAAATCTCAAGAGCCGCTTAGCCAGTAGCCCGTCCGGTGCCGGTAGGTAGGGGAGGCTTCCACAAAACCAACAGACGCCTACTCCAATTGCAGATAGATATGCGGCGTCAGTTGTCCGGAATTTCCGGAAAACCGGACTTCCCTTCAGTACCCATTCCTGGAAAACTTTATTGATGTGCTGGGCAATGGGTTTCTTGCTTTTTCAAAAAACACTTCCATCTGGACCTGAGGCAACCATACCGCCTCGCCCAACAGGCAGTTACCCGCAAATAGACCAGATGAAGGAGACGAGTTTGTTGCGGGAGGCGGTGTTCATGTTTTTTGTTTTGTTGAGAGAGACTTGACAAGTTTCTCTGTTGGCGGCCATTGGCAAACTTGTCAAGTCTTATCCAATTGAATGAGCTGCGTTGTCGCTAATATAGAAGAATTCTCCAATGGTAGTACGGGAATGTGTGGGAAATGTTACGGTTTTGGAGGGAGGGGTTTACTTGCTGCATTGTTGGCTTAAGTGAAGCGGCCCGCTCCTTTCCTTCCTGCTCTTCTTCCACGATCATCCGGCCGATGTTCCAGTAGGGCGCCACCATCGGGATGTTGACGGCAGTGGCCACATTCCGGCGCGCCTCCCGGTCAACAAATAACTGGTAACTCTTCTCCCGGCCGTTCTGGGTATCAAAACACCTTATTCATTTTTATCGCACCACCGTTTCAACCTATCCTGGCAGGCCTTTTCCGGCAGGCGGCGGTTAGCCAGCATCAATTCTCGGAGTTTGACACAGGCTGTTGGTTGATCAAGCAATGCCGCTCTGAACAATTCATCCAGCAGCCAAAGTGACCCATGCACTTCAATGCCGGCTTCCCGGGCTGTTTTCCTCAGGACGCCGTCGCCGGTAAGCAAAATAGCGCCTAGCTTTTCCGACAATTGCCAAACGGAACAATCCTCCAAGGAAAGGCGAGGGCGGGCAGATTGTTTGCCGACAGCCGCCGCCAACTGAGCAGCGCCCAGGTTTTGTACGGCCAGTTTACCGCTATTTATCAACTTCCGTATTGCTTTCTCCTGGGCAGCATCCGTAATTTCAGCAACAACCAGATCTGTCGTATGCATTTCCAGATCCAGCTGAAACAACTCATCGAGGAGCGCGATCTCGAAAAAATCGATCAGGATGTTCGCGTCATTGACGGCGACTTTCTTCATGACACCAACTGTAGCTTTTTCCGGAATTCACTTACGCTCACGTTGTCCAATGCCGCTGCCTTGGCGATGCTGATCACTTCCTGCGCCACCGCTCGGAAAAGTAGTTGGCTAAAGCGGCTGGAAGTTTCATGGCCTAGGTATTTGCCCCAGCCAATCTCCTTTTTGCGTTCCGGTTTGCTTTTTACAAATTGCCAGAACCGCCTGGCGGCCGCCTCATTGATCACCCCCAGTTCTTTGGCCCGGTACATGATCGCCTGAGCCGAAATGCCATAGTATTCTTTGATGGCGATCAGCTCATTGAGGTCGATATGGACGCGGCGTTCGCCCAGTTCCGCCCGGAAAACAGGCTCCGGCATCAGCATGGCCCCGGCAAAGCGGTTACACCATTTTTCTTTGTTTGCATCCGGAGGTAGGTTGAGCAACAAGTGCCCGAGTTCGTGCAAAGCGGTAAAGCGCTTCCGTAGAGGGTCAAAGGACTTATTCAGGACGATGACCGGTATTTGCCCGGAAACGAAAGTGCTCAGCCCGTCGAATTTGCCATCCACCTCCACTTCCATCACCTTGACTTCTGCATCTTCCAGCATTTCAACAACATTGGGTATGGGGTTGAAGCCAAGCTGCCAATGCTTGTGCAGAAACTCTGCCGCCGCCTCCACATCTTCCGGCTGCTCTATTATTCGGCCTGCCAGAGGGTTCTCAAAGGTGGTTTTAATGTTCAAATGTTCTTCCAGTTCGAGATAGCGTTCCAGCTTATCCGCAATCCGGCTTTTGATGCCTTCCAGCTTTCGGCCGGAAAGGGCTGCCCGCTTTCGAAACTCCACCTCTTCGAGGGAAACCCGAAAAGGGCGGAAGAAATAATCTGGTTTCACTTTTAAAACCCGCGAGAGCGCGATCAGCACCTGGCTATCCGGCTCCATTTTCCCCCTTTCGTATTTGCTTATCGCTTGTTTGGTTATTCCCAGTTCGTTCCCCAGCCCTTCCTGGGTTAAGCCGTTCTGGATACGAGCAGATTTTAACCGCTGAGCAAAAATATTAGGCATATCGTTAGTTTCGGTTGACCAAAGTTCAATTTAATAAAAAAAAGTCAACCAAAAAAGTTTTAGAGTATGTCCAAGTTTTCATGATTGAGCGAAAGCGAGCAAATTTTATACTGAACAAGGCAAAAAACGTAGGCCGGCCGTATGTACGGCGAGGCTTATTCTAAGGCCGATAAGGCTTCATTCATTTCCTCATCGATCCCTTCCCTCTCATCCACAAACAACGGATACATTTTCCCACGGGCGTAAAAGGGCGAATAGCCCGGGCCCTCCAAGGAGATGGAGGCGACAATATGTCTCCGCCCATGTACAGCCACTCCATCTACTCCCCGCTGAACTTCACCGCTTCAGCTAAAGGACGGCTCCACCCTGTTCAAACTCCGCAACATACTGCCCAGCCCGAAATTCGCGAAGCGAGTACTCCGAAGGCCACACTGCTTGCTGGAGACTTGGAGACTGGGAGACTTGGGGACTGGGGACTGGGAGATCGGGAGATCGGGGACTGCCTACTGCCCCCTCCTCTACCTGGCTATCTACCGCCTGGTAGACAGGTTCGCCACAGCCTTCGCCTATGCTACGGCTGTCGAAGAAGGCTTCGGCGGGCGAAGGCTGCATACTGCTCTCAGCCGCCGTAGCCCGCATGGGCGGAGGAGGCCTACTGAACCCGCTCCCTAACCGCCAGCACCAACCGCCGCAAGGCCACCACCGCCACCGCCACCAGCGGCAGAAGAATAGGCAGCGTACTATACCTTCCCCACCATTCGTAGCGTTCCTCGTCATCGGTGAAGTCGAAGGACCAGTTGTCGGCCAGCAGGTAGGAGACGATGCCCCAGCTCAGGCCGATGAGGAGGGCCACTCCCACCAGCAGGAAAAAGAGGCGGGCGGCCCAGGACTGTATGGGCATCAGGCCCAGCCGTTTGGCCACCAGCCAGAACAGGCCGGGGAAGAGGATGAGCGTGGCCCAGGCAATGGGCGTGCCCCAGGGAACAAATGGCTTCTTGATCATGGGGCGGTCCAGCAGGGCGGGGCTGCTGGCGAGCAGGAATAAACACAACAGGAGCGCGAGGGTGACGATGAGGATTGAGGTGTTTCGTTTCATGTGCTGTGGTTGAGCTGTTTCTAAGAGGTGCCCGAGCACGGCCGGATAAATCCGGCGCTCCGGCAGGGCACCCCTTAAAATACAACTTATAACCGTAAGATCTTGATCTCTACCCGTTGATTTCGCCTGCGCCCGTCTTCGGTGGCGTTGGAGAAGAGCGGGTTGCGTTTGCCGTAGCCCTTGTAGAACACCCGGCCGGGGTCGATGCCCTGCTGCACCAGGTACTCGGCCACAGCCCTTGCCCGGGCGGTAGAGAGCTGGTCACAATACTCGGGGGGCGGCAGGTTGTTGGTGTGGCCGCCGATCTCCACGACGATGGAGGGGTTATCCTTAAGAAAGGCGTAGATCTCATCCAGGATGGGCTTGGCCGATTCCTGGATGTTGGTGCTGTCGGCCTCGAACTGCAGTTTCTGCATCTGTATGGTCTGTCCGCTGCGTACCGCTCCGGAGGCCAGTTCTTTCATGATGCGCTCGGCCGTCTCGAAAGTAGAGGAAGCCGTGCAGCCTTTGCTGTCCGTCACCGTCACACTGTGGAAACCGATGCCCAGGTTCTCTACGGTAGCGGTGGTGGCGCCATTTTCCCATTTGTAGGTGTAGCCGCCATTGCCTCCCTGCGCCTGGGCGGTGGCCTTGCCGTCCTCACTGCTCTCGCTGAAGGCGGGTTCTTTATTCACCACCTGTATGGTCAGTTCCTCTGGTTGTTCGATGGTGAGTTGGGCCACTTCTGAAGTGCCCTGCGCATCGGTGACCGTCACTTCGTAATCGCCGGCGACCAGGCCGGAGCCTTCCTTGCCGGCTACCGTTGGCGTATTCCATTTGTACTGGAAGGGCCCTTTGCCGCCCTTTACGTTCACCGTCAGCGCAGCCGTATTGTCGCCGAAGCATTTCACAGCTTCCGTTTGTTCTATGCTGGCGCTCAGCGGAAGTATGTTTTCTGTGATCTCTACGGTAGCCGTGGCCTTACAGCCCCTGGCATCGGTAACGGTGGCGCTGTGCTCACCCGGAGCCAGCGCTTCGGCGGTAGCGGCAGTTTCTCCATTTTCCCAACGGTAGGTATAAGGAGCGGTGCCGCCTTTGGGCGTAAGCCTCGCCTGCCCATCCGAGTTGTTGGTGCTGGCGGGGGCGATCACTTCCGCTTCGGCAGCCAGGGCTTCCGGCTGGCGGATAGACACGGCTGTCGACTGGCTGGTTCCCATGACGTCAGTTACGGTAAGTTGATATTCCCCGGCAGCCAGGCCGGAGGCGTTCTCGCCACTGAGGGCTTCCTCATTCCACTGGTACTGGAATGGCCCTTTGCCGCCCTTCACCTCGGCAGCCAGTGCGGCGCCTTTTTCGCCGAAGCAGTTGATCTCTGCAGTCTGCTGGATGGAAACCGTCAGCGGTAGAATGTTCTCGGAGATCTCCACGCTGGCGGTGGTGGAGCAGCCCTTGCCATCGGTGACGGTCACGGTGTGGGTACCGGGAGCAAGGGCAGAGGCCTGCGCCCCTTCCTCACCGTTGTCCCATTTAAAGGTATAGCTGCCGTCGCCCCCGGTAGCGG
>CAYVVK010000060.1:0-9487 GCA_964454855.1 uncultured Phaeodactylibacter sp.
GGCGGGCGGCCCTCGAGCAGGCCCGCCTGATGGCCCAGGCCAACGAGGCGGAACGGCAGGCCATAATCAACCGCCTGCTGATGGAAGCAGGCGCAGCCTACTGGGAGTGGACAGTGGCCTACAACGAACTGCTGGTCTACCAGCAGGGGCTTCTGTTGGCCGAACAGCGCCTCTCGGCCATCGTAGAGAGTTACGAGCAGGGCGATAAACCTGCAGTAGATACCCTGGAAACCTTCATTCAGGTGCAAAACCGGCGGTACGACCTCAATGAGGCCGGGCTGAAATACCGCAATGCCGGCCTGCAACTTTCAAACTTCCTCTGGAACGAGGAGCAAATGCCTCTGGAGGTCACGGATCGCCTTCGCCCGCCCGCGCTCGATGAATTGCCCGTTCAGTTACCGGCCAGCCCTCCACAGGCCCTGCTACAGGCCGCCAATCTTTCTCATCCGGACATCCGCCGGTATCAGGTGAAGCTCAGCCAGCTGGAGGTAGGCCGCCGGCTGGCCGCCGAGCAGTTGAAACCCCGGCTGGATGTAGAATACAACTTCCTCGGCGATGGCACCGACTTTATCAATGGGCCCGATGATGCCACGGGCCTGGATGCGCTTTTCACTCAAAACTATAAATGGGGCCTGAGCTTCGATATGCCCCTGCTGTTGCGTAAGGAAAGAGGCAAGTTGCAGCTTGCAAAGCTAAAGATACAGGATACGGAATTCGGCCTGCAGCAAAAGCGCCGGGAAATAAGCAACAAGATCAGTGCTTATTACAACGAGCTGATCAACCTGCGCCAGCAGATCAACCTTCTGGAAGACAATGTGGAGAATTATCAGGCTCTGCTCAATGCGGAGGTGCAGAAATTCGGCTTCGGTAGTAGCTCCATATTCCTGATCAACTCCCGGGAGCAAAAGCTCATAGAAGCTCAGCTCAAGCTGGCGGCGCTGCGCGGGAAGTTCTTCAAGTCCAGGATCGGGCTGGAATGGGCCGCCGGGCAGTTGGGGGAGTAGTGGAAGGCCTGAACGTCTGAACGTTGGAACGTTGGAACTTCAATTCGCCGGCCTGTCCGGTACCGGGGCACTGGCGTGAAAATCCCGGAAAATGCGTTCGGCGTACTGGCCCAGCAATTCCAGGATGCGTTCCCGCTTTTCAGAACGGAGGATCATGCCGATATGGTATTCCTTATCGAGGCGCCAGGAAATCTCCGGGTCTGTAAAAACCGAGGTATCCGGATGAGCAAAGCGGGAGAGGGAGACCACGATGCCGGCATGTTCGTTTCTCACTGCTGGCAGCTGGTAGTTTTCCCCTTTGGCCACTGCAGTTTCCAGTTTTGCCCATTCGGCCCATAGGTTGATCCCCGAAGAGATCTCCACCATTTCCGCCAGGTGGGCGCCGCCCACGCGGGAAGAAGTTTCCAGAAAGTAGAATTGCCCATCGGCCTCCGACTTGATGAATTCCGTATGAGAAGCACTGAACTGCAGGCCGAAGGCTTTCATGACCTTTGCATTGAGGTTCTGCAGTTCCACATCGTCATTACTGCCGAATTCTACAGTGGCCGAGCGGAAAATACCACCGCCGTGGGCCACTTCGAGGGGCGTGTTCAGGTACTGGGAGATGCGGCAGAACTGCACTTTTCCGCCTACTGTCAGGGAGTCAGCATGGTACACGGCGCCGGGCTTGAACTGTTCTACCAGAAAGTGATGGCGCTTGTCGCCCAGGCTGTGGATGGCCTCCCAGAGCTCTTCCCTGGAGTGCACCTTGCGGATACCGGTAGCAGAGGCTTCCGAACGGGGTTTTACGACCCAGGGCGCAGCCGTCTGTTCTGCGTACCGGTTAATGTCTTCATCGTGAAAGAGCGGGGAGAAGGGCGGCACGGCAATCCCGGCATAGTCCGCTTTCATACGCATGGCCAGCTTGTCACGAAAGTAGCGGGAGGTAGTTTGCCCCATACCGGGTATCCGGAACTGTTCACGGAGAAAGGCTGCTTTTTCCACATCAAAATCATCCAGTGCGACGATGCGCTCCACTTTCCGGCTGCGCATCAACCAGGCCAGGCCATTAGCCATATTGGATAGATTTTCCGCACTATTGTCTTCTGACTCGATATAGAAGAACTCATCGACCGATTCCCGGGGCCAGGCTTCGTGCTCCAGGGATTTTCGGGTGATCAGGTATACGGTATTTCCCGCCTGTTTGCAGGCGCGCAGGAAATCCTGGCCTTTGAAATAGGTGCTGATGCATAGAAAAGTCAGTGGCTTTGGCATGGTGAGTGTTAGTTTTTAGGGACTTAGGGACTTAGGGACTTAGGGACTGAGGGACTGAGGGACTGAATGATTGAATGATTGAATGATTGAATGATTGAATGATTGAATGATTGAATGAGGGGTTTTATTTGCCTATAATTTAAAGGCTGCATTCAAAATCAGGGATTATTCAATCCATCAATCCTTCAATAATTTCCCCAATGTACTCCAGAAGCAGGCGAATACCGAAGCCGGTGGCGCTTTTCTGGATGGCGAACTCCGAATCGTTAAAAGCGACGCCGGCGATATCCATGTGGGCCCAGCGCGGGTGGCCGTCGATAAAGGCTTCCAGGAATTTAGCGGCGCCGATGGCGCCTGCCAGGGGGCGGCCGCTGAAGTTGCGCAGGTCGGCCACGTCTGATTTGATGTCTTCTTTGTACACATCCCAGATGGGCAGGCGCCAGAGCCGCTCCCCGCTTTTTTCGCCGGCCAGGGTGAGTTGGCTGGCGAGTTGGTCGTCATTGGAGAACAGGGCCGCGGCATGATAGCCAAAGGTGCGCACGGCGCTGCCGGTGAGGGTAGCCAGGTTGACCATCACTTCCGGCTGGAAGTTTCTGGCCATGTAATTCAGCCCGTCGGCGAGGATGAGGCGGCCTTCGGCATCGGTATCGATCACTTCGATGGTCTTGCCGCTGTAGGAGTCGATGACATCGCTGGGCTTGATGGCCTTGGCATCGACGCTGTTATCCGTGGCCGGCACGATGCCGATGAGGTGGATGGGCAACTGCAGGCGTGCGGCGGCTTCCATGGTTCCGAATACGGCGGCGGCGCCCCCCATATCGCTTTTCATATAATGCATATTGGAAGACGGCTTGATGGACAGGCCTCCGGTATCAAAGGTTACGCCTTTGCCTACCAGCCCTACTTTTTTCAGCCCGCTTTTGGGTTTCCGGCGGGGTTGGTATTCCATGATGATGAATGCCGGCGGGTACTCACTCCCGCGGTTGACGGCCATCAGGGCATGCAGGCCGGTAGCTTCGATCTCCTGCCGGTCCATTACCCTGACCCGAAAGCCGAACTGTTCGCCCGACTTCAGCGCCCAGCGGGCCAGGTCGAGGGCGGTTTTTTTATTGCTTGGGGCATTGACGAGATCAAAGATCCGCATCTGCGTATCGGCAATTTCAGACCCTCGCTGGGCGGCTTTTGCGCAGGTTTTGGTATGTGGTTTCTCTACGATGAGTTCCACTCTGGCGTCCTGATGAGACAGGGGGTGGGCATTGGTGTCTGAGGCCTTCCTGAACTTACCGATCTGGTAGGTGCCCAGCCGCAGGCCGTTTACTGCGGCTTCCGCATACAGGGCGGTGTCCGGGCCGTTTGGAGCGTAGGTGAAGTCCAGCGCGACCTGCCGGGGTAATTTTTGCCGGTACTTGTGAGAAAAAGACCGGAAGGCCCTGAGCGTTTCGGCAAAACCGGCCTGGGCGCCAAGCCCTAGCAGGTAAAAGCGGGTGTTTTCTTTGTAAACAGGCTGCACTTCGCCGGCTTCTGCTTTGAAATCCTCGCTGAGGACGGAGGCCTTGATGCGGGTGTCTTCCGCCACCCGGGCCAGGGCCTCATTCAGTGTGTCGTCGGCAGCTAAGGGGATGACGACTGCCGGAGGCAGGGTTTTCAGGGTATCGGATATTGCTAATATCATTTTTCTGGTTTCGTTTTATTGAAGAACAGCCATTCGGCAGCGCGGGGAAACTCTTCTCCCCAGCGCTCTTCATTGTGTTTACCCTGAGGGTCAATAGATAGTTCAAAATTGACAAGGGCATCGCCGCGCTCTTCAAAGGCTGCTTTGAATCGTTGAATATTGGGAATCATGTTGGCGCTTTCTTTCCCACCCGCGTAGAGGTAGATATTCATATCCTGAGAGCCCTGAAAATCCAAGAAGTGGAAGTGGATATTGGGCATCACCCAGAGGGAAGGAGAGAAGATCATCAGCTTGCCATAGACTTCAGGGTACATCAGCCCGGCGTAGATGCTGATCAGCCCTCCCATAGAACTGCCTCCGATACCGGTATGTTCCCTGCCGGGCAGGGTGCGGAAGTGCTTGTCGACATAGGGTTTTAGGGTATCGGCCAGGAAGCGGACGTACTTTTTGCCGTCCCCGGCTTCCAGGTTGGTGCGGGCCGAGGGGGTGAATTCGGCGATCCTTTCCTCCTCGGCATGGTCGATGGCGATGATGATGATGTCGCCCATGCCGCGTTCTGCCATGAGGGCCAGTTTTTTATCGACGGCCCAGTTGCCGAAAGGGGCATGCTCATCGAAGAGGTTCTGCCCGTCTTGCAGGTACAGCACGGGATAATGGCGGCTGCTGGTATCGTAATCATGAGGCAGGAGGGCGGAAATGCGTCGGGTTTTTATAAGTTGGGGGATCTCGAACTGTTCGGCGATGACTTTTCCCTGTGGGAGGAAAGCCGGGCTGTAGGCCAGCCCAGCCCGGAGCCAGTGGGGCACGTGGTCCCTGATCTCGGAAATACCACGCGGGCCGATGGACCGGTTGGGCACGCTGCGGCCATACTCATCCAGCTCTGCGGAATCCCAACTGCCGCGGTTATATTTGTATTCCAGGGGGGAGGGTAGCTGTTCCTTGTCTGTAAAAATGAAGGAATAGCTGCCGTCGCTGTGCTGTTGCAGCCGGCAGGCTTCTTCTCCCGCCTGCCAGCCGTTGAAGTTGCCGGCGATAAATACCGGGAGGTGGCTATCGGCTGGTGTGGTAAGATGTAGCGACAAAGGTTCCCTGCCTTTATGTGGCAGTTGCGGTGAAGGTATTTCCCCGGTCATATTCCTATTTCCTACAATTTAGCCGTCTCCGCTGGCTTGGAAAGCGCGTGCAGGCTTCAGCTTGATAAATTAGGCAACAAGCTCCTGTTCAGGGGAAGCTCCTGCCGAAAAGTCCACAAAATTAACAAATAATAAGTTGATAAAGCCATTTTATGCCTACTGTTAGGCCGGCAGTAAATTTTGTCAGCCCCGACGCAAATCAGGCCGCCCTACACAAGTATGTAGTGTAAAAGCGTCTCCATTCAGGTTATTTTTAACACAACAGGCAGCATTGCCCGCTTTCACAGGGGGCCTCATTCGCTCATTCAGGCGGGTAAGCCTTTGATTTTGTGCAGGTAATGCCGCATATTTGGTTGAGGGGCAACCTTCCGGAAAAAAGCTTGTCCCTACAGAATAGAAACCATACACCCGACTTAAAATAAAAAAATGATTTCCGTAGCTATCGTAGATGGAAAGCGGGATGTCCGTGAAGGCATTCAAAGCTTGCTCGATGCTACCGATGGATTCCGCTGTGCGGGAGCTTTTGCCGACGGATACTCGGCCATCGATAGCTTGTCGAGCTGCCCTCCCGATGTCCTGCTCCTCGAAACTGAACTCCCTGACATGGATGGCGATGATTGCCTTCGCCTGCTGTTGGAAGAAAAGCCCGGCCTGAAGGCTGTCATTTTCACTCATTCGGCTAAAGAAGAGCACATCTTCTCCGCTTTCCGGGCGGGAGCCCTGGGGTATCTCTCCAAAAGTATTTTCCCTTCTCACTTACTGGATGCGATTCGGGAGGTTTATGCCGGCGGTGCTCCCATGAGCCCGTCGGTGGCGCGGCAGGTCGTGGCTTCCTTCAGTGAGCAGCAAAATCCCCTGCCCTCCCTTTCGCGCCGGGAATACGACGTTCTGGCCTTGCTATGTAAAGGATACAGTTACCGCAAGATCGCTGAACGCCTTTTTGTCAGCTCCAATACCATCCGCTTTCACCTCAAGAATATTTACCGGAAACTGAAGGTGAATTCCCGTCATGAAGCGGTCATCAAGGCGGCGCGGGTAGGAATGTTGTAAAACCGAATCAATGAACGTTTTTTTCATACTAATCCATGTTTATGTTGCCGGGCGGACAAGCCTGGCAACCTTTTCGGAGAAGATGCCTCGAAAACTACACATTCGTGTGGGGTAAATACCATATACTTACTTCTATCTTCGTGACTGCATCAAATCGGCAAATAATATTTCACGCTATTCAAGGAATAGCATACAAACGCGGCGAGGTTTACAGAATTATAAATGAGAGTTTTTTCTTACTAATCCGAATGTTGCCGTACAGTTTTTTGTGCGGCAACCTTTTTTCCCCTTAACCTCCACGCTGCTTTCACCTCCGCCTTACATCGAACTTTCCTGTCAGGAATGATTGCCGAATGGCTTTCTATTTCAGCCAAGTCTGTTATTGGGTGCAGGCCTGCTTTCAGGAATTGCCAAGGAAAATAGAGGAGCGGGAAGAAACTGGCCCGCCAGCTCGGCGAGTTCGAGAGAAAGAGCTTTTAGAGGTGTGGAATCACAAATTTCCATGCTTTGTCGGCTGCATGATAGAGTTTCATTATTCGGCGAGCCGATTTAGTGCAATGGGTATAGATTTGTATTTTCGCCAAAATTTCGTATATTATTCTTTACATAAGACTTCGAGATTAGTAAGAAAAAACGCGCCACGATCAACATCATCAAACTCGCCCAATTGAGGGATTACAACCCTCGATATTAATCTCAATGTATCACACTACATGGAGGGGAAAAGTTGGAAAATGAGAATTCCATCCTTTCGGGGATGTATTTCTATATGGCATTTTTAAGTTAAACTTTTCTTCACTTAAAAGAAGTTTTATGAAACAGCTCTTACTGGTTTTACCAATGGTGCTATTGGCGTTCACCATTGGGGTCGCGCAGCGTACTGTTACAGGTACGGTGACCGACACGGAGGGTAACCCTCTGATTGGCGCCAGCATACTCGTCAAAGGCACTACTACCGGTACCGTTACGGATATCGACGGGTCCTACTCCGTCCGGGTACCGGAAGGCCAAAACACACTTGTTTACAGTTATACCGGCTTTGCTACACTGGAAGTGGAGCTCGGTGCATCCAATGTGGTCGACGTCGTCCTCGAAGAAGGGGTCACGCTCGAAACAGCGGTCGTCACCGCTCTTGGTGTGGAAAGAGAGGAAAAGGCGATCGGCTATGCCGTCCAGCAAGTGGATGGCGGAGAATTGGAAGAGACCAATGCCGTGAGCTTCATTGACGCCCTGAGCGGCAAAGCAGCCGGGGTAAATGTCACACAGGCCTCCGGCGCCGCCGGTTCCGCCTCGCGGATCGTATTGCGTGGGCAAACTTCCTTCAACGGAGACAATGAGGCGCTCATCGTGATAGATGGGGTGCGCCTGGACAACTCCGAGAACCACACCGAACGCAGCCTGGGCGGAGTGGCCAACTCCAACCGGGGTATGGACATCAACCCGAACGACATTGAATCCGTGACCGTACTGAAAGGTGCTGCCGCTGCTGCCCTGTATGGCGTAGAAGGCGCCCGTGGGGTGATCCTGATCACGACCAAGAAAGGAGCGGCCGGTGAAGGCATCAAGGTGGATTTTACTTCCCGTTACACCCTTTCCGAGGTGAATAAGCTGCCGGAATTTCAGGACCAGTACGTACAAGGCCTGAGTGGCCAGTGGCTCGGCCCGGAAACCGGCTGGCTGGCCAGCTGGGGCGCCCGGGCAGACACCTTGTTCTGGGACGGTTCCGATTATCGTTACGACAGGAACGGCCGCCTCGTCGGGCAGAGCAGCCCCGATGCGCAGACGCCTTTCGTTCCTTACAATAATGTGGAGGAACTCTACCAGACCGGCCGGATGTGGACGAACAACGTCTCTTTTTCCGGTGGCAATGAGGTGGCCAACTACCGTTTTTCCTTTGGCCGTGTCGACCAGACAGGCATTATACCAAAAAACACCTACGAGCGCACCAATATCGGGCTGGCAGCCGGCGCCAGAGTACTGGACGGCAAGCTCAATATCAGTGGCTCGATCAATTACGCGAAGACGGGCGGCCGCCGTATCCAGCAGGGGTCCAATGTTTCCGGCCTGAACCTCGGCCTGTTCCGTACGCCGATCAGCTTTGACAACTCCAATGGCCTGGACAATCCGGAAGACAATCCGGATGCCTATGTATTCCCCGACAATACCCAGCGCAATTACCGTGGAGGCGCCGGGTATGACAACCCCTACTGGCTGATCAACCTCAACCCCTTCTTTGATGATGTGAACCGCATGTACGGTAGCATCAAAGCTTCCTATACCTTTAACCCCTGGCTGACCTTCAGCGGTACTTTCGGTACGGATTTCTACACCGACAACCGTACGCAGGAGTTCGAAGTGGGGTCCCGGGCTTTCCCCGCCGGGCAGGTTATCGAAGACCAGTGGAACTACTTCCACACCGATATCTACCTGAACCTGCTGGGTGGCGGCAATATCACCGACGATATTTCCCTGAATTACAACCTGGGCACCAACTTCTGGAATCAGCAGAACAAGCAGAACTATATCCAGGGCGATGGCCTGAACTTCTTCGGCTACCGCGAGTTGTCCAACGCACAATCCGTCGTTTCCCTGATCGATAACTTCGACGAGCGGAACTTCTCCATGTTCGGTAGCCTGGACCTCGGCTTCCGCAACTTCCTCTACCTGTCGATGACCGGCCGGAACGACTGGCTGTCTTCTCTTATCGCTCCCTCCAGGGAGTTCAAGGCCAGTGACATCAGCGTCTTCTATCCTTCCGCTTCTCTGAG
This sequence comes from uncultured Phaeodactylibacter sp., assembly GCA_964454855.1. Lineage (GTDB taxonomy): Bacteria > Bacteroidota > Bacteroidia > Chitinophagales > Saprospiraceae > CAYVVK01. The sequence continues at coordinate 8,882 of CAYVVK010000060.1, forward strand.
TGTGGTATTCAGCGAACTGATCGATTCCGACGCGCTGTCTTTCGGTAAAGCACGTGTTTCTTACGGACAGGTGGGCGGTGGTGCGCCCAACCCATACCTGACCGGCACCTATTTCACCGTTCCGAACACGACGGGTACCATCAACTCCCTGAACGACGGCTGGACGAACGGTATCCTGTTCCCCTATCAGGGAATAGGCGGGTTTACCTACAATGCATTGCAGGGTAACGCCAACCTCATCCCTTCCACCACCACGGATATAGAGGTAGGCCTCGACCTGCGTTTCCTGAAAAACAAGCTGCGGCTCGATGCTTCTTACTACACCCGGGAGTCTAAAGACCAGATCATTCCGATCAACGTGGCGAACACTACCGGCTTCGAACGTTCTGTGTTCAACTCAGGCAGTCTGGAAACCGAAGGTGGAGAGATCGTATTAGGCATTACGCCGGTCACGAATCCGGATTTCCGCTGGGACATCAACTTCAACTTCTCCACCTGGACCACCAAAGTGGCCGCTCTGCCGGAAGGCGTTCCCAACCAGTACCTCGATGGCTTTACCGGATCCGATGTACGCAATATTGCTCCGGATGAAGAAAATGGCATCGT
>CAYVVK010000060.1:9497-15941 GCA_964454855.1 uncultured Phaeodactylibacter sp.
AGTACGGCCAGATCTTCGGCGGTGCGTTCCAGCATGCCAATACGCCGGACGGTACTTCCTTTGACCCGGACCTGCCCTACAACCCGGATGGCCCCCTCATCATCGATGACAGTGGCTCTCCGGACCCGGATGCCGACGACTTCAACTCCAACTATGGCTTCCCGCTGGTGGACCCCAACCAGCGCGTGCTGGGTAACCCGAACCCGGATTTCCTGCTGGGTATCAACAACACCCTGCGTTACAAAGGGCTTTCCCTGTCTTTCCTTTTCGATATCAACCAGGGAGCAGACATGTGGAACGGCACCAAGGGCGCCATTACTTTCTTTGGCATGTCTCAGCTGACCGAAGACCGCGACCCGCTGGATGCCAATGGCAATTCCGATTACGCAAATGCTACTCACGTGTTTGAAGGCGTGAAAGCTTCCGACGGTTCTGCCAATGATATCCGGGCTCCGCTCGATGAGAACTGGTACCTGGGTAACGGCGGCGGTTTTGGCGCAGTAGCCGAACACTTTGTGGAAGATGCTTCTTCCGCGCGCCTGCGCTACGCCAGCCTTTCCTACAACTTCGGCAGTATGATCAACGGCCTTTCGGACTTTACGGTCACCTTCACCGGCCGCAACCTGGTACTGATCACCGATTATACCGGTGTGGACCCCGAAACGAGCCTCGTGGGTTCGAGCTCCAATGGCCAGGGCCTGGAATACTTCCAGATGCCGGGTGTGCGCAGCTACGCCCTCGGCCTGAATGTCAAGTTCTAAGAAAGGAAAAGAGCGCCGAAGCGCGCGCTTCTTCCACTATTTAATTTTTGACCAATAACCAATTCTAATATGAAGTTCATTAAATCGCATATATTATTAGTGCTTCTGGGCCTGTTTGCGCTGACTTCCTGTGAAGATTACTTCGGCGACATCAACACGGACCCGGACAACCCGCTTGAAGTAACGCCCGGGGCACTGCTGCCTCAGGTGCAGCTTCGCCTGGCCTATACGCTTGGAGGCGATGCTTCCCGGTACACCAGTATTTATACGCAACACGTTGACGGTGTGAGCCGCCAGTTCGTCGTTTTCCAGAACTACAACATCACCCCTAGTGATGTCGACCAGCTCTGGGATAATCTCTATACCGGTATTATGGCGGACAACCGCCAGTTGTTGCGCCTGGCCGAGGCCGGAGGCTACAACCACTATATCGGTGTTTCTAAGGCCATTGAAGCTTATACCTTACTACTGACTACCGACCTGTGGGGCGATATTCCTTACTCAGAAGCTTTTCAGGGTACGGAATTGTTACAGCCCAGGTTTGACGCTCAACAGGAAGTGTACAACTCTGTCTTTACCCTGATCGATGAGTCGCGTTCCGCTTTCGATGCCGATGGCGGCGCGCTCGTTCCAGGTGGGGATGACCTCATCTACGGTGGTGACCTCGTGCAGTGGCGTAAATTCCTCGACATGCTGGAGGCCCGCGCGCTGCTGCACCTCGGAGAAGTAGACAATGCCAACTACAACGCCGCACTTGGCGCCATCACTAAAGCCGGCCTCACCGGCCGCAGCGATGATGCCCGCGTGATGTTCGGCAACCCCTCTACGGAAAATGCCCCCTGGTACCAGTACATTCAGCAACGTGATGACATTGAAGTGGGCGACAGCTACGTCGCCATGCTGGAGGAGCTGAACGACCCGCGGGCGGCCGTTTTTGGCGCCCTGCTAGACCTTCCGCATCCTTATTTCGCCGCTAACCGGGATTTTCCCATCCTGACCTACACGGAGGCCAAGTTCATCGAAGCGGAAACCCAATTCCGGGTAAATGGCGCCGCGGCGGCCCATGACGCTTACCTGGAGGCCATCCGCTCGTCTATGGCGGATGCCGGCATTACAGATGAAACGGCCATCAACGATTATCTCGCACAGGCCTCGGTGGACCCGGGAGAGGGCAACCTGACCCTGGAGCTGATCATGGAACAGAAGTATCTGTCTCTGTTTACCGACCCGGAAGTCTATAACGACTGGAGGCGGGCCGGCATACCGGACCTGGACCCGAACACAGGCACCCAGATCCCTCTGCGCCTGCCCTATCCGCAGACAGAAGGCGATTCGAACGATAACATGCCTTCTCGTTCACAGATCACGCCGTTCACGCCCGTTTGGTGGGATAAGTAGGCAAGGGACGAAATTGCTTTAGCCCGACAGGGCTGAGTTTTGAAGGGCTGCCTTATCCGGAAAGATGGAGCAGCCCTTTTTTCTTTTCCCATTTAAAAATATCCAGCTATGAAAACCGTATTTTCCATAATTGTATCACTTTGCATTTTTATCATTCCTGCCTATGCTCAGGAAGCAGACGAAATGGTCTTTCAGTCTGCTTTTCGCGAGCTTACCACTCATCAGGCCAGCCAGAACCTGCCCTATTACACTTTTAACAAAGGGGGCATGATCGAGGTGGAAGGCAGCGGCCTGCTCAATGAAGAATGGGAGGAAGGCGTTGTCCTGGGCATTGATGACAAACTGTACAAGGCTCAGCTCCGTTACGATGCCCTTAATGATGAAATGCAGATCCTCTCCGGCGACAATAAGGTGAAGGCGCTTCTGCCTTCCCGGGTTAAAGGTACCCGTATGGGTGATCGGATATTCATGCTGCACCCTTATCTGGAAGGCAGAAAGGGAATGGAGATCGGCTTTTTTGAGGTGCTCTCCGAAGGGGAAGTGTCCTTATTCAAAAGGTATGAGGCCGTGCAGCAGCAAGTAGCGGAGATCCATCCTACCATGGGCCGTAAGCTTTCTGACGAAATAGAGATCGTCATAATGGAAGATTACTACTATTCCAGTAGGGGGCGGCCGGCGGTGGAATTACGCACCAGCAAGGGCGCTGTGCTTGACGTGCTGAGCCGGCGCCGAAAAGCGGTCGGTAATTTTGCCAAACAAAACAGCCTGAATCCCCGGAATGAGGAGGGCCTTATCGCGATCTTCGATTTCTATAACCGCAAAGAATAACAGGATCAGGCTTGGCAAGCCTATAAAACATAGGCCAGCTGGACACTTACGTAATAAGGCCTTAAAGTATTATTGCTTTTCGTGGCGCTTATCTCCTCCTCTAAAATGGGCGTGAAGGAGAAAGTATGGCGCAGCCCCAGGCTCAAATGGGACGTGATGAAATAGGCCAGGCCAATCTTCCAGCTGATGTCATTTTTTCTGAATTCATCCTCTTTTCCAGCAATACCGGGGCCATCTATAGAGTGGGTGCTGCCACTCTCTTTGACCTTACTGCTCAGCAGGCGGGCGTAAGAGAACCCCCCGGAGAGTTGCAGGCGATGGTTGCCGTCCCAGTCTTCCGAAAATTTGTACGTCAGCAGGAAAGGCGTTTCGGCGTAGTTGAGGCGTATGTCGACGGGCCGTTCCCCGTTCGTCCCCTTGGGAGAAGGCTTGCTGCCGCGCTGGCTGTACAAGAGCTCTACATTGAAGTCGAGCCGGGGCGTCAGGCGGGCGATGCCGCGCAGGCCGCCGGCCAGGCCGATCTTTTCGTATCCTTTCTGATCGTCTCCGTCGATCTGAGAGGCTGTCATGCCAAGGATGAATCCGGCCTTGAAGCGTTGCTGGCGGTAGCGCTGGGCGTCGGTTTCTGCGGGGAGTAGTAAAAAGAGCGATGCTAAAAGTAGCGTAAAGTGTTGCATACCGTTGATTTTAGGTGAGCCTAATCATGAGCTGCTTCATCTAAAAATAAGCAATTCCGCAGAGTTGGCATGTCAGCCAATGTACTAAAAAAGGCGAGCGCCCCACCGGGAACGCCCGCCTTTTTTGCTTGCGCTGTTTTCATCTCGTCTTTGGGATGGTCCGAAGATGAAAAAACAGCTACCCAATTACCAGGCCGGTATAATATTCAGCCCGAAAGTGCCCGAACCGATACCCGTAATTTTGGGAAGCAGAGTCGTCCTGCTGGACACTTCCTGCGTCTGTATCGGGAAGGCGTAGTAGGGCTCCAGCACCATGGCGCCGAAGAGATTCACCCGTACGGACACACCGGTACTTAATATGGGTACCGCAGCATTGTGCCGCAGGAGGTCTTCTCCGGTGGGGTCCTTGATGGGATTGCCCTCGCCGTCGCGCAGCAGGATGTCTCCGTCAAACTGGTCGAAATCGTACCAGGCTACGCCGCCGTCCAGGAAGAGCGCCAGTTCGGTGAAGAGGATGCCGGACTTGATCAGGGTGAGCCGTTCGGGCCCGGAGAAGGGGATCCGCACCTCAAAATTGGAAACCAGCATCTTGCTGCCGAAGAGCTCGTCCACCTTGCGGCCCTGCTCGTTCAGGAAGGTGCCCACATCGCCGGTATTATATCCGCGTACGTACCAGGAACTACCCACAAACATGGGGAAGAGGTCCTGGCTGCCCTGGCCGTAACGGCCGTAGTGCAGGGCGCGGAAGGCGATGCCGAAGTTATTGAAGAACTCATATTTGCGGTAATCAGCCGTGGCGAACCAGAAGTTGAACTCGCCGAAGTATTTATCCATTCCCAGGCGGAATCGGTGCCCTGTCAGTGGGCCTACGATACCGAATGCGGCATTGTCGCCAACGAGGGCGGAGCCGGCATTCCAAAGATTAAAACCGGGGGGGCTGTCTATTTTCTCGCGTTCCTGGCCCAGCTGGCGGCCGACGAACCTGCCATCCGTCTCAAAGAAGTTGACGTACTGGTCGATCCGGGAGCTATACCTGGAATAAGAGGCGCTGCCTTCCAGCCGTAAGGTAGAGGAGAAAGGATAGTAGGCGAAGGTACTCAGCTTATCTTCGAAGATGCGCTGTACGAGGAAGGTGTCCGCCAGGACGGGAATGGTGGCGTTCTCGCCAATGGGCAACTGCTCAATGCCGGTTCCACCAAAACCGAAGTTTCGGAAGGGAATGTGAGAGACGGAGCCGCCCCAGTTGAGGCGTTTATCGCGGTTGATGTAAGATACGGCGCCGGCAAAGTCGGTGATCTCACCGTTCAGCGCCAGGCTGGTGTAGAGCTGATTGTTGCCGAGGATGTCGCTGAACAGCATGTCTACGCCTCCTGCCAGGCCCGACTGTGTGCCGAATGTGTTGCTGGTGCCGATGCCTACGCCGGCGCTACCCCCCACATAGTCGAGCTTGAATTTGGGCTGGTAGGGCACTTGCGTGAAGCTGGTGTCCGACAATTCTTCGGTAGCGTCGAGCTGGCGCAGCTGGGTATCTACGATGTCACTGGCGCGCTTGTTGACCCGCGGCAGAGTAGCAGCAGCAAAATTCACTGCATTGGGGTCCACTTCGCGATAGAGAAAATCTTCCGGGCGGGCGCGGTACACCGAGTAGTTGTTATCGGAGAAGTAGGTGTACAGCACGCGGTCGCGCCGCCGGGCAATACTGATGGCGGGAGCATAGTGGGTAATGCCGCTCACGCCGGTGATCAGGTCGGTGAGCTGATATACTTTGCCGGTAGCCGCTTCGTACTGATAGAGGTTGCGGAATCCGTCGCGGTTGGACATGAATATGATGTTCCCGGCGGTGTCGAGCACAGGGTTGAGGTTATCGGCGCCCGGGAAGACATCGATATTTTCTACCGTGCCGCTGACGATGTCCAGCCGGGCCAGGTTGAATGCCCAGCGGCCATTGGTGCGGCCGCGCTCGCGCGACAGGCGGTCGGTGGAATAGATGATATAGCTGCCGTCATCGGCCCATTTGGGATGCATTTCGGAATAGGGGTCATCGGTGACCTGGCTTACTTTTCCACTTTTGACGTTCACGGAGTACAGGTCTACTTGCCCATCCACAAGGCCCACTACGACGATCTCTTTTCCATCGGGCGACCAGGTGGGGTTGCTGAATGCGGGCACTCCTTCCAGGCGCAGTTCCTTGACGGTTTTGCCGGTCAGGGCCTCCTTGATGATCAGCAGGTTCTTGCCCTTGCTGAAGCCGACGAAGGCGAATTCGCGGCTGTTGGGCGACCAGGTACCGGAAGACTCGATGTAGTTGAAATCGTCGATGTGGCTGCTTTTCTGGCTGGAAGCCACTTTCCGGATGATCTCTCCGGTGCGGGCATCGGCCAGGAAGAGGTCAATGGAGAAGAGGTCCTTCTCGGAAAGGAAGATGACGTAGCGCCCGTTGGGGCTCAGTTCCGGGGCGATGTTCAGCTCGCCGGCATTCTTTTTGCTGAGCAGCTGTTCGCCTACGGTGCGGTCTTCCTTGGCGTCGATGAAGGAGCCGAAGTGTTTGGTCACGGCCTGTACCCAAAGCTCGGAGAGGTTCTTTTTGCTCATGCTCAGCACCTGCAGGCAGGCGGCTTCCAGGCCGTATTTGGCGGTGGCGGTGAAGAAGGGCTCGATCACTTCATCGCCTTTCAGGCCGGTGAGGAAAGCCCAGAATACCTGGCCGTAGCGGTAGGGGAAGTACTTGGGGTTCTGCATGTCGTCAATGCTGGGCACATCGTCGCGCAGCACGGCGTCGC
>CAYVVK010000061.1:0-2660 GCA_964454855.1 uncultured Phaeodactylibacter sp.
GGCCCAGGAGCTCCAGGGCATGGGGCTCATCGTCAACGGCCAGGCATGGCAGCGGTTGTTTCACAGGGCCATTTTTAAGTTCACAGTAAAGGTATCCTTCTTTTCTTCTATCGACAAATCGTGGCGGCCAGGATAGCGCAATGCCAAGCGGCGTTTTACGTTTTTCAGGCCTATGCCGGTACCCGGGCCTTTTTCTTTCCGCCGAATGCGGTTGTGGCTGTAGAAGTGAAGCCGGCCAGGCTCCACTTTCAGCCTAAAGCGGGCGGGGCGCTGCGGGTCAGAAGTGAGGCCGTGTTTAAAGGCGTTCTCGAAAAAGGGGATCAGCAACAAGGGTTCAACCTGCTGGGAAAGCCCCTCCCCTTTTACCTCAAGGTTCGCAAAAAAGCGCCCGTTAAAGCGCTTTTCAAAGATGCTCATATAGCTGCGCAGCAGCTGAACTTCTTCTTCTATGGTTACCATTTCCTTCCGGGAGCTTTGCAATGTGTAGCGCAGCAGATCCGACAGCTGCAGAACGGTGTCCGCCAGGGCCGGGCTGGCGCGATACGCTTCGGTATGCAGGTAACTCAAGGTGTTGAACAGGAAATGCGGGTTGAGCTGGCTGCGCAGAAAAGCCAGCTCGGAATGGGTTTTTTCTTTTTGCAATTCCCGCTGCCGGCGTTCCGCCTCGCCGCGCTGTTCCAGCAGGTATACGATCAGGCTGGCCGATACTACAGGCAAAGCCCGCCAGAACAAATTGTCCCGCAGATAGTAAGCAAGTGTGGGATCTTTGTAATTGCGGAAACCCAGAACAGCAGGGTACAGTGCCTCCTCTATACTGTACCTCAAAGCAGGAAACGAAAGAACGGCAAGGGGTACCAGCAACAGCAGCCAGGGCCAGCGCCGGGCGCTCAGGAAACGGGGCCAGATCCAGGTGTATCCAAAGTAAAAAACGAGGACACGCACGGTGCCCAGGGAGAAAAAATAGGCGATGTCCTTCATATCCCATCCAAACCGGATGATATCTTCCAGCTCCTGGTACAGAAGGTATAGAATCCAGGCGGCGATATGCCACTGCGTCCGTCTGCTCCAATTCATAGGGCAAAAGGTACGGTTTTAGATGCTGCCTGCCGGATCTATTACACCAGGGCCGGCTTTTATTACACCAATGCCCCCGTTTACTGTATATCCTGACACTCGTTGGGACATACGTTTTTCCGGGGGCCTTGTCCCATTTTTTTACTTCCCCGGCCCAAAACGGGCAACTTACCGGTAAAACATAGATAAATATGAAAAATGTACTGCCACTACTCCTTTTTTGTTTTGGCTCGTTTATCCTACTGGCTCAGCCGGACACCTTCCGGGCAGCCTGCCTCCAGCCATTTACCCATTACTTTGAGCTGGAGAACGGGCAAGCGCACGGCGAAGGGGCCGACATATTGTGGAATGCTACTGCCGAAGCTCAGTTTACCATACTTGGGGAATACCATGGCTCCCATCAGATCCCACAGCTTACCAAAGCCCTGCTGCCGCACCTCGAACGGAATGGCTACCGGCACCTTGCCGTGGAAGTCGGGCCTTATTCCGCTAAAATACTGGACAGCCTGTCTGCCGAGCCCCGGGCCACCGTCAAACAGTTGAACCGCCTGTATTCCCATTACCGGGCCAGCGGTGATGCTCCCATTCCCTTTTTCGACGGCCTGGAAGGCGCCGAGCTACTGGCCGAATCATCCCGCCTGGGCTTTCACCTCTGGGGCCTCGACCAGGAGTACTTTGACGCGCCTCCCCTGCTGGCCGATGAGCTGCTCCGGCTGGCGGAGGGCCGGCGCGGTTACCGGGATATCGCCGCTTCCAAAGCGGAATTTGATTCTCTCTTTCAGGCCCTGCTGCGCAAAGATGAGGAGGGTATCCGCGGATACCGCATGTTTAAGGAGTTGACGGAGCATCCCGTTACGCAGCAGTTTTTCTCCTATTTTCCCGAAGACGAGGGCCCCGCCCGGCAGATCATTACTGCCCTCCTCAAAACCTGGGACATCTACGACCGTAATGACTACCGGGGCGGCTACTCCCATGCCCACCGCATTTCGTATATCCGCCAGAATTTTCGGCGCCAATATGATAAAACGAAACAGCCAGAACCCAAGGTGCTGGTACAGATCGGCGCCCTGCACGCCGCCAAAGGCTACGAGTTTGGCGTCTACGATGTGGGCAACCTGGCATTCGAAATGGCGAAAGCCAATGACAGGCAATCCTGCCACATCTATACGGCCTCCCGATACTACTACCAGAAGGGAGAACTAAAGGACGCCCTGAAAGAAAACCCCGGCCATCCGGAAGCTGCTTTTCGCAGTATGGGGAAGAAGGACGCCTGGACGCTGATCCAACTGCACCCCCTGCGGGAGGCGCTGGCGGAAGGCCGGCTGGTACTGCGGGAAGGCCCTTCCCTCAACAAGGTGAAGCACCTGGCGGAGAATTTTGATTTTGTGATCATCACTCCTGCTGATAAGGATCAGCTGGAGAATTATAGTGTTGAATGAGGCCTTAAAGTGTTTCTACAAAACCTGGAAATGTTTCTGACAGGGCAACCGGGACCAGCCCACCCGCAAACGCTGCCGGGTTGCCAGAAGCGGCGCCAGGGGAAAACGCCGGCAGGTTAGCCGCACGCAAAACCTTCCAGTGTTTAT
>CAYVVK010000061.1:2760-15633 GCA_964454855.1 uncultured Phaeodactylibacter sp.
TCTCAAGGGCAGGAAGTGCGGCAGGTGAGCTATCCCGCAAACGCCGCCGGGTTGCAAAAAGCAGCGCCAGGGGAAAACGCCGGCAGGTTAGCCGCACGCAAAACCTTCCAGTGTTTATCAAACCTGGAAGCGTTTTCTCAAGGGCAGGAAGTGCGGCAGGTGAGCTATCCCGCAAACGCCGCCGGGTTGCCAGAAGCGGCGCCAGGGAAAACGCCGGCAGGTTCACCAGCTACTGTTTATTCAGCCTGCTAAATTCCACCTCCCGGCACCATTTTTCCAGCTTTACGCGCATGATGTCGTAACGCAGTGACTCCTCTTCGGCCAGGTCTTTCTGTTCCTGAGGGTCATTTTTCAGGTTGAAAAGCATCGGCTTCTCTGTGGATTCCCCCATAGGCACTCCACGTAAGACATAGGGCCGCACCAGTTTCCATTCGCCCTCCATTATGGCGGCGTTGTGAGAATAGTAAGGAACGCCCCGGTTCCACTGCCAGAAGCGGTACTGGGGCAGCTGGCTGTCTTTCTCTTCCAGGAGCAGGCCGGCAAAGCTGCCCCCGTCCAGCTGCGGGCCGGCGGGTAATTCTAGTGAGCAAAGTTTTGCCAAAGTAGGAAGGACATCGGTAAAATGGACTACCTCAGAGCGTTCTCCGGCTGCTATGGCTCCCGGCCAGTTCACCACAAACGGTACATGAATGCCCCCCTCATAAATGGTGTACTTCGTACCCCGCATATTGAGGTTAAAACGTTCGCCAACCAGAGGGTCCGGGCCATTATCGCTGGCGAAGATCACGATGGTGTTTTCCCTGAGGCCGAGGCTATCCAGGGTTTCCAGGACCGCCCCGATGCCTTGGTCCATGACTTCGATCATGGCGTAAACGGTGGCCGTGTTTTCATCAAAGCCTTCCTTTTCATAGTAGTCGATGAGTTCTTGCGGTGCGCTGAGCGGCCGGTGGGGCGCATAATGGGCCAGGTGCAGGAAGAAAGGTTCGTGCTGATGCCTTTCTACAAAAGCTACGGCCCGCTCGGTCAGTTCGTCGGTCAGGTACCTGTCTCTGAACTCCTGATACACACCTTGTATATCCAGGCGATAGTTGAAATAATTATCCGGCACATCATAGCCCAGGAAGCCTGCAAATTCCTGAAAACCACGCTGCAGGGGGTGATAGGGCGCCCTGTTGCCGAGATGCCATTTGCCGACGATGCCGGTGGCGTAGCCGTTGTCCGCAAAAATATCGGCCATGGTTATTTCCTGGCGGTGGAGGCTGCTCAGCTCGGGGTATCTTTGCATGTTGAGGGTCACGGCGCCTGTTCGCTGCGGGTAGCGCCCCGTCAGCAGGGCGGCCCGGGAAGGCGTACAGGCGGGAGAGCCCGAATACGCCCGGGAGAACCAGGCGCTCTCTTCAATCAGCCGGTCGATGTGGGGGGTGCGGCTGCGCCCCTCATTGAAGTAGGAAACATCCCCCAGCCCCATATCATCGGCCAGAATGAAAATGACATTGGGTTTTTTTTCGGCTTGTCCGTAAACAGGGCTGTAAAAAGCGGCTGTCCAGACACCACAGAGAATAGAAATGATACAGATCTTCTTACATGCTTTCATCGCGATCAATCTTTAAATGAAAAAACTTCCACCTTATTTAGCGACGCGCGATCAATAACTGTCGGCTTTCTAGGAGTGCTTTTTCCTTTATCCTGCGTTGAGGAACCGCCGCCCTTAGCCCCACTAAGGGCGGGAACCCTCGCCTTGGCTAAAGAAAAAATCACTGGCCTAGCCAAACACGACACTTATTAAACGCGCGTCGCTTAATTCAATGCTTTTTTCAATTCTTCCAAGAGCCGTTCCCGGTCTTCTGAATAAGCCGGGTTGTCGATCAGGTTTTTCGCATTCCAGATGTCTTCCGACAGTAGATACAATTCTTCCGCCAGGGCCTTACCCTCCTTCCTGTCTGTCCAGATGTTATACCGGAACTGCTCCCCACGGATCGAGGAGCCGATGATCTCGTAATCGGGGCCCGCTCCCAGAGGGCGGGTGATCTGGGAAATGGCGGTGGTTTTTACACTGGCCTCCGGATCATCGAGCAAGGGGATCAATGAAAGGCCGGCCAATTCCTTGCCGCCATCCGGTAAAGGCATGCCGGCCAGGCCCAACAGGGTCGGGTAAAGGTCCACAAGTTCAACAATACTGTTGGAAGGGGTTCCCGCTTTGGCCATTTCAGGGGTAGCGATGATAAGAGGTACACGGGCCCCTATTTCGAAATTGGTCCATTTGCCAAACTGGCCGTGTTCTCCGGCGTGATAACCATGGTCGGACAAAAAGACGATGACCGTATTTTCCGACAGGCCCAGCCGGTCCAGTTCGTCCACGACCTTACCCACCTGAGCATCGAGGTAACTGATGGCCGCCAGGTAGCCGTGGCGCAGTTCCAGTTTTTGGGCCGGAGGTATAGGGCCTTCGCGGGGCACATCCGTATAGCTGCGCGCCTCGTTGGAATTTACGTAGGCCAGTTCCGGCACACCTTCCACCGGCCCGGGGTAGCGCACGGGGGGCAAGGCCTCTCTGTCATAAAGGCTCCAGTACTTTTTTGGCGGGTTAAAAGGCAGGTGAGGCTTCCAGAACCCTACCGCCAGGAAAAAGGGAGTCTCTTTCAGTTCCCGCAATTTGTTAATGGCCGTATTTGCGATCCGCCCATCGACATAAGCCTCATCCGGCGCCTCTTCGCACTGTACGGCCGGCCCTTTTTTGAGGTCAAAGTGCATCTGATAGGGCCGCCCGGGCACATACCAGTCGTGGTAATGGGCTGCCCAGTGGTTGGTTTCCGGTTCCGACCAGGATTCGGGATCTCCCTGCAGGGACTGCCCCCAGTTGTGGAAGATCTTGCCGATGGCTACCGTATGGTAACCATTGGCCTTGAAATGCTGCGGCAGGGTGCTTATTCGAGGATAAATGCCCCGAAAGTGGGGTGGGTTGGTCAGTATGCGTGTCTGATGAGGATACCTTCCCGTGAGAATGGAAGTGCGGGAAGGGTTACAAAGGCTGGCCTGGCAATAGGCCCGGTTGAATTGCCGCCCCCGGCGGGCCAGCTTATCGAGATTGGGGGTGATCACCCCTTCGGCGCCGTAGCAACTGAGGGTGGTGGACAGGTCGTCGGCTATAATGAACAGTACGTTGGGGGGCGCCTCGGGAGCACCTTTGCCCTGAAAAAATGCAGTAGCCCATAATGCCAGGCTCAATAGAATATTAATACACATAGAACTTGTAAAGTTTTTCGATAATTATGGAATGAGGCGTCACCTCTTTTAAGCAGTTACCAACTCAGGTCATCTCTGTCGTAAAAGATAAGCCTTCCTCTTTCCGTGCCGACAACGAGATCGGGCCCTTTGCTGGCCTCCCGGCACCAGGGAGCAGGCGCGCAGGAATGCTGCCCCAGGTAAATGGGCTCCCCCCTGAACCGCACCAGTTTAGGATACTCGAATACCAGCTTGGTGTCACTTCCCGCATTTCTGAGAAAGAGCACCGAAGCCCCCGGCCGGCCTTCTTTTTCATAGCGATATGGAAGCCCTTTTTCAGGCTCCGGGACAGTAGCGTGCCGGGGAGTGCCCACCACCAGGTCTTTTATGCCGTCAAGATCCCAGTCCACCAGATTGAATTTGATCCTGCCGCTGCCCCCGGCCTTCAGGAAATTGGCTTTGATGGTATTTCCGTTGGTGAGTTTCAACTTGTATCCCTCATTAAGGTTGTAGTCATCTACCTGAAAATACAGGTGAAACTCATCATCATCGTCCAGTGTAATGTATACCATTCTATCTCCCAATAATCCGGCTGCGGGTTTACAACGCCAGGTGCCCCGCAGTTCCAGCTCGTCCAGGTAAAGAGGGTGTTGCGGCGCCAGTTCAGGCCGGGTTGGCGTGCCGGTATTGAGGAACACAGAATGTATGCTTTTGGAGTCATTCATCACCAGGTCCGGAAGGCCGTCCCTGTTCCAGTCCACTACATTCGGGCATAAATAGCCCCAGCGGCTTTCATACGGGCCCTGAATGTTTCCTCCGTATCCGTTCTGCATAAAGTATTCCCTGCCCCCGGCAATAATTCTCTGGGGATCAATGAAGGCCGGCTGGCCGGGAGTTCCGATATTTTCTATAAAAAGAAGGTAGCCCATGGAATTGCCGCAGATGAGGTCGTCATCTCCATCTTTGTCCCAGTCTACCACAGAAGGCACCACCAGTGTGCCGGCCACAAGCTCAGCGCCCCGGTATTTCAGGTTCACCGGATCTGTATAAATGATATTGCCGGTTTTTTCGTCCTCCCCCAGATACTTCATGTAGAACAGCCCCCCTTCACAGGAGGTGATCAGGTCCGAATACGTGCCTCCCTTGGAAGGATAAGGAATGGGCATGGTAAAGACCCCGGGATGCCTGATCCTGTTTCCCTTTGTATCCACGGCCTGGTACTTGCCTGTTATTTTGTTTCCTTTTTCTTCAGCATACTCCGTATAGTCCAGTTTTCCGAGCAGCGAGCCTGAAATAATGCCCTCTTTCCCGCCCCCAAGATCTGTTCTGAAAATAGTGTAGTGCGTGCCTCTGACACCTTCCTGGTTTGACGGCCATCGTACTGCTTCTGAAGACTTTTCCAAAGGCCAGCTCACCTTTACCTGATACAGGGCGGAAGCAGGCAGCCCTCCCCGATAAATGCCTTCCCCATCATAAGGGAAATAGTTTTCTCCCCGATAATTTCCCGGCGCGTGGTATTCCACCCCGTCTTTTACAGAAAATACCAGAGATAGCTCATTTTTCTCTTGCTGAATAAGGCCCAGCGCACCGACATCCCCGGGTAAACTGATGGTTATGCTGTCAATGGCATCGAACTGTTTTTCGTCATGCTGATAAACAGCGGAGATCAGCTTCCCTTCACGGTACCACAATCCGTAGATCTTTTCATTGAAGGTAAAGGCCGTGCCTGCATTCCGGCAGGACACCGGAAGCTTAATCTCTAACCGGTCAGTGAAAATGGGTGTTCCGTACTTGTCGAACCCCGCCCAGCGGTACAGAAAAGCGCCGGGATACCACCTGTCCGACCGCAAAAAAAGATCAGGATATTCGCCCCCGTAAATGTTGGCCACTCTCAAAGGTGGGGCGGAGATGCCCGGAGAAGGGAAATCCCCTACTCCATTGAAACTTCCATTCTTGATTGCTTCTCCGCTTACCAGTGGCTGAGCTGGCCCGCAGATATACAGGCAACAGCATATGATGTTAAGCACCAGCCGGAGAGCCCGTTTGTAAGAAAAGTCCATATTGACCATCTACTTTAAATAATAAAAGAAACCGTCTTCTGCGCCGATCAGCAATTCCAGTGTACCGTCTTTTGAAAAAAAATCAGTTTTCGGCTAACAGCTGCTGTATCCTTTTTGCTTTTTCCGGGCCAGCCTTTTGAAGAGGCTTTGCCATATGATCATTGCATATATTCAAAGCCTTCAAAGCACATTTTATCCCATTGATCACATTACTGGAACCGTACCCACTACCGCTGTACATGGTTTCGCTTATTTTCAGGACCTTTTTTTGCAGCCTGCGGGCCTCCTCCAGTTTTCCTGCTTCAGCCGCTTCATAAATACGGACGAACAAATCCGGGAAGACGTTCCCACCTCCCGGCACCCCGCCAGTGCCCCCGATCAGGGTAGCCTCCATGAGCAACTCTTCGGGCCCCATCAGCAAAGGCATCTCGGAGGAACGGGTAAGTTTTACGAGCTGATTGAAGTATAACATATCCGCCGAGCTGTCCTTAATGCCTACGACCCTGGGGCCCGCAATGAGTTTCTCTACGGTTTCCAGAGCAAAAGACACCTTCGTCAAACCGGGATTATTGTATAAATATACCGGGAGGGATATCTCCTGAATCAGCTGATATGTGAAATGGTACAGCTCCTCCTGGCTGATCTGAAAGAAGAAGGGCGGCGCCAGGACCACGGCATAAGCGCCGCATTCCTGAGCTTTTTCAGCGATATCAACTGCTTCTTTGAAGGAAGAATCCATTATTCCCACTAAAATGGGGATCCGCCCGTCCACCTTCTCACAGACGAACTCGATGAGTTCCCGCCGAAGGGAGTACTTTAAGCTCGGCCCTTCTCCGGTAGTGCCGAGGATGAACACGCCATGAACCCCTCCTTCGATCAAGTGGTTGAGCAGTTTTTCACAGCCCTCGAGATCCAGTTGATCTTCATTCAGGAGTGGAGTAACCATGGGAACAATAACACCTTTTGCCGCAGTCATAATTTATTGGTTTACTTTAGTTCTTATCCCAGGGCGGGTCAAAATTGAAATTCTCCCTGAAATGTGGAATCCGGTGAAATGTGATGAAATTGGCGTTGTGGTAGTTGTCGGCTCCGCCCAGGCCATCATCGTAAGCCGTGCGGGAAACGGCAATGAGGTCTTCCCCGTCGAATTGCCAGCCCACGTATTGAAAGGCATGCTTTTTCACATCGGGATGGTATAATACGATGCGTTCGACGATCCAGTCCCGCAGATCCGTGCTGCTGGCCAGCGCCAGAGTATTGCGCAGGCGCCCGGCGCGTGCTCCCTGCTCCAGATGCCGAAGATCTCCGGGTTGTATCCAGTTCACCAGCGCCCAGTATTTCCCGCTTTTGGGGTCATGCCGGATGGTAAATTTTTTGCTGGTGCCGCCCGGCAGGCGGATAAAGCCGTCTTCGGGATCGAAACTCGTTTCTTTGCCATCGCTGCTCACCCTGGCCATGGCGGCAATACCGTGAGTACTGTCTGTAAATTCACTTCTGAGGACATTCACGATCTGCCCATCCGGAGCCACGACGGCATTGCCTTCCAGCCAGCCCTTCATCTTTCCGCCGTACCAGCTTTCCTCATAGGGTAGTTTGTTGGAAAATGCCCAGCTGTCGGCGCGGAGCAGGTCGGCATCTACGGGAGCCGACATCATCAGGGCACGGAACTCGCGGCCCTGCGGAGCATCCTCCATGGCGCGCCATATCCGGCCCTGATGGATCACTACCGGTACCGGGGCGCAGTGGTAGCGGCCTTCAGCCAGCAGGCCGGATGTTTCATCCACGGGCTCAGTCCATGTTTTTCCTCCGTCCGTAGACCTTCGGATCGCAATATTGCCAAATGCCTCATAGACGCCCATCAGGTAAAGGGCATTCTGATGGTAAAAAATCGTGGACCAGCGCTGGTTGTCGATCTCGCTGAGGAACTCCCAGCTGAGGCCTTTATCCTCAGAGCGGTAAACAGCTGTTTTATGCACCTTGCCATGGTCTCCCTTCTGAATGGAGGTGAAATTGTGAGAGCTTACATAATCTCCGTTCGGCATGATGGTGATGCTCGGCGCCCCGACGTACACCCCCGAGGAGGCCGGCTTGTGGTTGATGGCCACGCCCGGCACCTGAGAAAAAGGGTCATCCTCATTACTGGCCTTGGGCCCGCTGCGCCGCGGATAATCATTGGTGGGAGCGTAGGCCTGATCCATCATCTTTTGCAATTCATCCACTACTTCCGGATGGCTATCCGCTATGTTTTTCGTTTCCCCGGGATCTTCTTCCAGCTTGTAGAGTTCGAAGCTGCGCTGTTCTTTGCTCGTGATCGAGATGCCCTTGTAGGGCCCCTGCCGGATGGCCTGCTTAAAAGTCGGCCGTACATGGCCGTAGTCCCAGTACAGAAATTCATGCTCTTTTCCTTTTTGGCCTTTCAGATCCGGTAAGATAGAAATGCCATCGGTTTCCAGTTCAGCGGGATGGCCTGTGAGGTCGGCAAAGGAGGGCATCATATCCCAGAAGGCTATAACTTTGTCATTTTCTGTACCTGCCGGGATGACGTTCTTCCAGCGGGCAATAAAGGGCACCCGGATGCCTCCCTCATAGAGATCTCTTTTCCCCCCTCTGAACGGGCCGTTGCTGTTGAAAAACTCGATGGGAGTGGGAACGCCGGTGTAGGGGCCGTTGTCACTGGTAAAAATGACGAGGGTGTTTTCGTCTATGCCCAGTGCTTTCAGCAGTTCCATTATTTTTCCCACATCCCCGTCCATCCTACTGATCATGGCTGCATAATTTTTAGCCATCTGCGGCCAATCTTCATCGGTATAGGGCGCATCGGAAGGAACGATGAAATGTTCGGGCGAATCCTTGGGGTAATCGGAAAAGTGAGGGATGGTGTAAGAGAGATAGAGGAAAAACGGGTTTTCCCGGTTCTGCCCGATGAACTGTACGGCCTTATCCGTAAACAGATCGTGCGTGTAAAAGCTGTTCTCCCCTCCCCTATTGCCCTTCAGCTTGCCGACTTCATTGACCATTACCATCTCCTGCAGCAACACCAGCTCGTCGTTTTCCCAAAGGTAATCGGGATAATAGAAGTGCGCCTGGTCCTGGTTGATGTGGCCATACCAGTAATCGAAACCCTGTTGGTTGGGCAGGCCCCAGGAACCGGGCACGCCCAGGCCCCATTTGCCTACTCCTCCCGTGGCGTATCCGGCCTGCTTGAACAGCTCGGCCAGGGTAAAATCATCGGGCCGGAGATAAATGCCGTGCGGCAGGTTATCCCGGATGCGGTTATGGCCGTTGTGAAAACCGGCCATCAGGCTGGAGCGCGAGGGGGCACAAACCGAAGAACCGGCATAGGCCTGGGTAAAGCGCATGCCCTCTGCCGCCAGTTGGTCGATATGGGGCGTCCTGATCTTTTCCTGCCCGTAGCAGCCCAGGTCGCCATATCCCAGGTCGTCCGCCATGATGAATACCACATTAGGGCGGGCGGCAGCCTGCGGCAGTGCGGGAGGCTGAAAAAGGAAAAACAACAGGAGAACAGGGATCAGCTTTATGGCCATTTCTCTTTTCATTTCTGGTCCGTCAATTACGAATATCCCGGGTGTGGTTCCGAAAATCGGCCACCCGGTGAAAGGTGATGTAGTTGGCGTCGTGACAATTATTAGCTTTGGTGCCGTCGGGTTCGGGATAGGCCGTCCTGGCCAGGGCGATGATGTCATCGCCTTCGAACTGCCAGTCGGCGTATTGAAAGCCGGTATGCTCCACATCCGGATGCTGGAGGACAATTTTATTGACTTCCCACTCCCTGAGGTTTTCTGAAGATATCAGAGCCAGGGTATTGCGGGTGCGCTCCGGGTTGTAGCCCTCGTATTCCGGAGGGATGTAGTTGGAAAGGGACCAGTATCTGCCGGAGACACCATCGTAGCGGATGGTAAACTTTTTGCAGCCGCCCGGAAAATCGATAAAGCCCGTCTTCGGGTCAAAGCTTACTGTTTCGCCGTATTCGGAAACCTGGATCATACAGGCCCTCCCTCCTTCCGGCCGGTAATCGTTTCTGAGGATATTCCAAATCTCTCCCTCGGGGCCGGCAAGCAGGTTGCCTTCCAGCCAGGCTCTGCCCGGCCAGTCGGGATCGTAGCGCAGGCGGTTGCTGGCTGTCCAGCTGGAAGCTTTCAGCAGATCGGCATCGAGAGGAGCGGAGATCACCATAGACCGAAAGTTCACGCCCCATTCTTCGGGAGGGTTGCGGTCTTCAATGGCCCGGTATAGCCGGCCATGGTGCAAGAGCATGGGCATGGGGGCGGTGTGGTATTCCTCATCATCCCTCAACAAGCCCTGTTCTTTACTCTCCGGGCTCGTCCAGGATGACCCTCCGTCCCGGCTTTTGCGGATCACCAGCGGGCCGTAGTGGCCGGCGGTTCCCATCAGGTACAATTCGCCCTGAAAGGGGAATAAGTTGGCCCAGGACATCGGCTGCAGCGTATCCAGCTGCTCCCAGGACGCTCCACGGTCTGTTGAGCGGGCGATGATCGTTTTTTCCGGTTCTCCCCGGCGCTGCAGTTCCCTGCCGAAAGTCTGGTAGGCCGCCACATAAGTGCCGTCATCCATGATCACGATAGAAGGAGAGCCAAGATATACCTGGGTTTCCGCCGGCGAATGGCCTACGACAACGCCCGGCGGGCCTGTTTGGGCCGGCGCCCCTTTGGCCAAAGCAAAGCTCAACAGTAAAGCCAATATTACATGCTTCATGATGCCTGGCTTTTATTTCCAAGAAGCGACACCAGAAAGCCCACCAGAAAAATGGTGGTGGTGCCAAAAACAATGGTCAGATAGGTATGGAACTGGTTGCCCAGGGCTTCTTCTCCCAGAAATACATTGGACAGGCTCAGCCAGAGGATGACCAACAGGCCGGTAATGACGCCGATGACTGCCCCCACCACATTTTTGCGCTCTGAGAAGGCTCCCAGCAAAAACAGCCCCAGCATGCCCCCGCTAAAGATGGAGGCCAGTTTCCACCAGGTATCCAGGGCACTTTTAACATTGATCATGGCTATGCCTATGGCTATGCCCAATATGCTGATAACTACAGAGGACAGGTACAGCACCCGCATCGCTTCGCGGTCGGAAGCCTTCCGCTTGAGGAACTTGTTGTAATAATCCGTAAGGAACACCGTAGCCGAACTGTTGAAACTGGTGGACACCGTACTCATGCCCGCCGCGAAAATGGAGGCGATGAGCAGGCCGGTAACCCCTGCGGGCAACTGGTTGACAATGAAGTAAGGAAATACCCGGTCGGCCCGGTTGACATCCTGAAGGTCAACGGGGAGTTCGGCCGCCGCCGAATTGTAATAGGCATACAAAGCCGTGCCGATGAAAAGAAAAAGCGCGGAGACCGGGATGTACAGCATCCCTCCAAAAAAAGCAGAACGCTTGGCATTCCGTTCTGACCGGGAGGCCATATACCGCTGCACGTAATTCTGGTCGATGCCGTAATTCTGAAGGTTGATGAATATGCCGTAGGCCAGGACCACCCAAAAAGTAGGCTCCGATAACTCCAGGCCAAAGCTTCCCAGGCTGAACTTGTCATTTTCCGAGGCAATCGCGAACAGCTGCTCCGGCCCTCCCGGCATATCGATCAGTATGTAAACGGCGCAAACCACCGCGCCAACGATCAGGATGATGCCCTGTATGGCATCTGTCCAGACCACACCCTGTATGCCTCCCAGCATAGAATAGACCGTGACCACTACCCCGGTAACCACAATAATGGTGGCTACATCCCAACCGTTGATGGCATTGAGGGCCAGGGCCAGTAAATACAAAATGGTGCCAATGCGCATCAGCTGGGTCAACAGGTAGCATAAGGAAACATATATCCGGGCCCAGGGGCCGAAACGCTGCTCCATATAGGTGTAGGCAGAAGGGCTGTTCACCCGGCGGTAAAGGGGCACAAAGAATTTGATGGCGATGAGCGCGGCAACCGGAAGAGACAAACTGAACACAAAGGCGTTCCAGTTGGACTGGAAAGCGATGCCCGGCAGCGCCAGATAACTGATGCTGCTGACAAAGGTGGCGAATATGGACATGGTGACCACCCAGCCGGGGATATCACTATTGCCAAGGGTAAAGGCCTCGGAGGACTTGTTCTTTCGAAAAAAGGAGCCTCCGAAGATCGTGATGCCTGCCATGTAAAGGAAAAAAACCGTCAGGTCTATGCCGTTCATTGATTGATGGTTTCTGCATTTTATTCGGGGAAAATACCTTTCAGCACGGGGTCATTGATCTTGGCCATCCATGCTTTGAGCTTTTCATCCAGTTTTTGGGCGGCGGCCCGGGCATCCGCCCGGCCCATACCGATCAGGTTGATATTCTCTTCCGGGTCTTTGGCGATGTAGTAAAGTTCGTCGCGCTCCGGATTGAGAAAGTCTCTCACCAGCTTCCACTGCGGGCTGCGGTAGGATCGCATATGAGCTTTACAGTAATTGATCATACTGTACTCGGTATAAAGGCCATTGTCCCACTCCCCTACTTCCTCCCCTCTGAGCAGCGGCATGAGGCTGCGCCCCCGAATGATCTCTCCATCGGGCAGTTCGGCGCCGGCCAACTCCACAATAGTCGGGTACCAGTCGAGATTAGAGGTGGTTTGATCGATGAGCAGGCCCGGCTTAATGACCCCTGGCCAGCGGACCATAGCCGGCACTTTCAGGGAATTATCGTACAAATTAGGGCGGTACTTGCTGCTGATGTGCTCGGTGGGCTCGGGTTGGGAATGAGTGATCCAGATGCCGTTGCCCTTGTGCTCGATTCCATTGTGCCCCATATTGTAGCCGTGGTCGGAGGTGAAAATGACGATGGTATTGCCGACGATCTTCATTTCCTCCAGCAGGGCCAGGAGGCGGCCTATATTCCGGTCCACTCCGGTGGTGCTGGCCAGATATTCCCGCATTTTCCGCCTGGCTTTTCCCACATCCAGATCCGGGTAATAAGGGTTGGGCAGAATGGGGTCCATATCTTCGTATGGCGCCCAGTCTTCCTCGGCTACCGGCAGCCAGGGGCCGTGCGGCGCCCGGTAGTGCAGGCTGAGTAAAAAAGGGCCTTCGGCATGGCGCTTAATGAACCCGATAGCGTGATCAGTCAGTATATCGGTAGTCAGGCCTTCGAACTCCCTGACTACGCCATCCTTCTCCAGCATAGGGTTCTCGGGAGTGGTGCCTCCGCCCGTGAGGCCCATAAAATAATCGTAGCCATGATTGGTGGGGTGATACTTTTTATCTTCGGTTTGTGTCCAGTCGCCAAGATGCCATTTGCCCACCAGGCCGGTGCGGTAACCTGCTTCTTTCAGCACTTCAGCAAAGGTGATGCTCTCCGGATCGAGGCCGATGTCGTTTTCCGGCTCATAGAGGCGGTGCCCGGGCTGCGGGATGAAGTCAAAGATGCCATACTCGCTTGCGTACCGGCTCGTCATCAGGCTGACGCGGGCCGGGCTGCAGACCGGAGTAGTCACAAAGGCATTTCTCAGGTAAGCCCCCTCCTCTGCCAGGCGGTCCATATTCGGCGTATGGGCGTTGGGGCCGCCGGAGGCGCCCACAGCCCAGGGCGCCTGGTC